>JBMTCI010000140.1:0-3884 GCA_049430745.1 Luteolibacter sp.
GCGCTAAGGCGCGCCAGTGATCAAGTCGTTCCTTGATGCGCTTTTCCATGCCTTGATCACCCGCCGCGTAATAAATGCGGCCCTCAGGCAAATACGACTGGGCCACATAAGAGCCCTCAAAGTCGTGCGAGTAGAAATACTTCAGCTTGTCATGCGACTCACCCGAGGCCGCCGCGAGTTTCTTGCACGTTGCTGTGCGCAAATGCGGAGGCACCGCCAAAGTACGCCCTTGCTCGATATCAGTCATCGCTTTGCCCAGCGCCGCGTAGGCGGTGTTCGATTTTGGCGCTGTCGCCAAATACACAGTGGCATGCGCCAGTGGGATTCGACCCTCGGGCAATCCGACAAATTCCAAGGCATGATGCGCGTCCAAGGCCACGCGCAGCGCGTTGGAATCCGCAAGCCCGATGTCTTCCGAAGCGGCGATCACCAGCCTACGTGAAATGAACCTCGGGTCCTCGCCCGCATGCAACATCTTGGCGAGCCAGTAGAGCGCCGCATCGGGATCCGAGCCTCGGATGGATTTGATGAATGCCGACGCAGTGTCGTAATGCGCATCGCCATCAGCATCGTAGACCACTGCCTTGCGCTGAATCGATTCCTCGGCGACTTCGAGCGAAATGCGAATGAGCCCTCTCTCATTAGCGGGCGTGGTCATCACTGCCAATTCAAGCGCGGTCAGGGCCTTGCGTGCGTCACCATCGGATTTTTCTGCCAAATGAAGCAAAGCCTCAGCGTCCGCTTCGATCGACTTTCCACCAAATCCCCGATTCTCATCCGTCAAGGCTCGCTGCAACAAGCGCACCACCTCATCCACTGGCACTGGCTCGAGTTGAAACACCTGCGAACGCGAAACGAGCGGTGAATTGACATGAAAATACGGGTTGTGCGTCGTCGCACCAATGAACCTCACGACGCCACGTTCGATGTGCGGCAGGAGCACATCCTGCTGCGCTTTGTTGAAACGATGAATCTCATCAATGAACAGAATCGTCGTCTCACCCCGCAACTCGCGCCATGTGCGGGCTTGATCAATCCTCGCACGAATTTCCGCCACATTGGATTCAACGCCATTGAGCGATTCAAAACGCGACCCTGTCGTGCGCGCGATCACACCAGCCAGCGAGGTTTTTCCCGTGCCGGGTGGACCGTAAAAAAATCAACGAGGTGAATCGATCCGACTCAATCGCGCGTCGCAGCAATTTTCCCTCACCCAGAATGTGACGCTGTCCCGCGACCTCGTCCAAAGACCTCGGCCGCATGCGCGAAGCAAGCGGTTCGGGAGCATCACCCTTGCGGGCGGTTGCGGTGGGAGTGGAGAAAAGATCGGACACAGTCGACGCCACCAGCATCCCACACGATCCCCGCTTTGCCAGCCGATAAAATTAGGCGACTCAAGCAAGATCCGTGACCAGCACCTTGGCCCACCATTCACGATACGACTCAATGAATGCCTTATGCGTCGGATGCACTTGGTAGGCATCATGATCCGCCAGCGTGGCAAACTGCATCGTCAGCGCGTAGTCCCAAGACTGATCGACCACCGGCCTGAGCTCCACCTTGGCAGGCACCGCCCAACGGCCACCCGCCACGAGGTTCATTTCGAAAAGCCCTGTCAGTGCCGCTTCGAACTCCGCGCGGTCGGCCTCATTTTTCCGATCATCCCTGAGCCAAAAATAAACATGATGCTCCATGGAGCGGATTAACCGCCGTGCCCGCCCACGGCGCAACCAAATTTCCTTTGCCACCATGTCCGCTCGCCCTATCCTTGGGCACTGCCATGCGATTGATCCAACTCGCGATTTTCTCCCTCCTTGCCCACACGGTTTTTGCAGCACCCTCCGATGTCTATCGCTCGGTCCTGCGCATCGAGGTGTCGTCCCAAGTTCCTGATTACCAGACCCCATGGAATTCTGGCCGATTCGGTGGCGGCATCGGCACGGGTTTTATCATCGGCAAAAACCGCATTCTCACCAACGCGCACGTGGTTTCCAACGCCCGCCGCGTACTCGTCACTGTGCATGGAAGCCCGGTAAAATACCCCGCCAAAGTCGAACACATCGCCCACGACTGCGACCTCGCGTTGCTGTCGGTCGAAAATTTCAAGGACTTCGAGTCGTTTCCCACCTTTAGCTTCGGCGGTGTGCCGAGTCTCGAATCAGAAGTTCGCGTGATCGGCTATCCGATTGGTGGCGATCGGATTTCCGTCACCCGTGGTGTGGTCTCGCGCATCGACTTTCAAACCTACTCCCACAGCCGCGCCGATTCCCACCTCGCCATTCAAATCGATGCCGCCATCAACCCCGGCAATTCGGGTGGCCCAGTCATCCAAGGCGACAAGGTCATCGGCGTCGCCTTCCAAGGACTGCGCCAAGCCGACAACACCGGCTACATCATCCCAACTCCGGTCATCAACCGCTTCCTCAAAGACATCGACGATGGAAAATACGATGAGTATGTCGACCTCGGCTTTTCGGAATTTCCACTGCACAACCCAGCCATGCGACAAGCGCTAGGGCTACCGGATGACGGCATCGGCGTGCTGGTCACCCGCGTCATCGCCACCAGCGCCAGCGACGGATTTCTCCAACCCGGTGATGTGATCACCGAGCTTGATGGCCGCAAGGTCGACAGCGCGGGCATGGTCAAGATCGATGGTGAAACCGTGAGTCTAAGAGAAATATCCGAGCGCAAATTCGCCGGCGACAAGGTGTCGGTGCGCTTCCTTCGCGAGGGCGCATGGAACGATGTGGAAATTTCTCTCAAGCCGATTCCCGCGGCCCGCATGTACTCTATCGAGTACGAAAAAAATCCACGATACATCATCTTTGCCGGATTTGTCTTTCAACCGCTCGACACCAACCTTTTTGCATCGGCGAAGTTTGACGATGTGACGGTGCGTCGGCTTTACACCGACCATTTGCCCAAGGGACTGTTTCAAAAACATCGCGATGTGGTGATCCTGACCCGCGTCGAAAGCGACCCGATCACCAGTCAGCTGGGAGACTTTGAAGGCTACGCGGTCGACAAGATCAATGGTGTCGAGGTCACCGATCTCAAGCACGCCTACGATCTCCTTCACCCCGAAAAAGCACCCGAGTTTCATGTGATCGAACTCTTTGGCGCCGAAAGGCCATTGGTCATCCCATCCGCCAAAGTGGCTGAAGCCGAGGCCCGCATCGCCAAGGCTTACAACATCGGCAAAATGGAAAATCTCACCGACTGACCATGCCCCGCGCCGGCATCGCACTCGGGTCGAATCTTGGCGACCGCATGGCCAATCTATGCGAGGCCATGCGACTAATTGGCGAGATCGCTGACAAAACATCGCCGTTTCTCAAGGCTGCGATTTACCAAACCGAGCCACTTCATTGCCCGCCCGACTCACCGAATTTTCTCAACACGGTCGTGGAAATTTCGTTCGACGGAAACGCCGAAGAGCTTCTGAAAAAAACACGAGCCATCGAAACCCAGATGGGCCGCACGCCAAATCCTCAACGCAACGCTTCGCGCTTGATCGATCTCGACATTCTTTATTTTGGCCAAGAACGACACGATTCCACTCATCTCACTCTTCCGCACCCGCGCATGCACGAGCGTCGATTTGTGCTTCAGCCGCTTTTAGACATTAGGCCCGATCTGATTCTGCCCGGTCACTCGAAAACCATCAAAACAATGCTGGAAAAGCTCAGCAGTGATGAGGCGCCGCTAATCGAGGTCCTGTAAAATCAAGCTCCCTCACTCCACTCGCCAAAGTTGCGGAACTTTTCATAACGAGCATCGAGCAGCTTGGAGACGCTCATTTTTTCAAGCTCGTCCAGATGTCGGGAAACCACCTCACGAAATGCGGCGGCAGTGGCCTCGTGATCGTGATGCGCGCCACC
>JBMTCI010000141.1:0-3883 GCA_049430745.1 Luteolibacter sp.
AGGAGCTTGGCTACTGCCACACCGTGCGCTCGGCGAAGAAGATGATCGATCGCAAAACGACCGAAGTTTGGGACATCCTCGCGGAAGTCACCAAGGGTCACCCGATCCTTCTCAACCGCGCTCCCACGCTTCACCGTCTTTCGATTCAAGCTTTCGAACCGAAGCTCATCGAAGGTGAGGCGATTCGCGTGCACCCACTGGTGTGCACCGCGTTCAACGCCGACTTCGACGGTGACCAAATGGCGGTTCACGTACCACTCTCGGTCGAGGCGCAGATGGAGTGCCGTCAGTTGATGCTGGCGCCCAACAACATCTTCTCGCCCGCATCGGGTCGTCCGATCACGGTGCCCTCGCAGGACATCATTCTCGGTACCTACTACCTCACATGGGCTCCAGTGCGCACCCAGAAGGATCGCGAAAAGGCTGAGCACCTTCCGCTTTTTGAAAATTCATCCGAAGTGGAATTCGCCATCGCATCCCGCAAGATCGAATACCATTCGTGGATCCGCCTCCGCAACCCCGACCACGGCAAGGACACGGTCTTTGGCTACAAGGGCGAGGAGCTTTCGGACAAGGATCGCAAGGACCTCACGCCGCTCGAAGCCGCGCTTCGCGAAGGCAAGATCATCGAGACGACTCCTGGCCGCGTTCGCTTCAACGAGATCTGGCCGTCGGGCGTTGGTTTCATCAACCACAATGTCGGCAAGAAGCAGATCGGCGAGATCATCTGGCGCTGCTATCAAGTCGCCGGCAAGAAGAAGACCGTCGAAACTCTCGACGATCTCAAGATGCTTGGCTTCAAGGAAGCGACTCGCTCCGGCACTTCGATCGGTATCGTCGACATGGTGATCCCCGAAGAAAAGGAAGAGGTCATCAAGAAGGCCTACGAAGAGGTCGAAAAAGTTACCAAGCAATACCGCAACGGTGTCATCACCGATGGCGAGCGCTACCAGAAGGTCGTTGACATCTGGACTGGCGCGACCGACACGATCGCCAACGCGCTCTATCGCAAGATCGAGCACAACGATGGCAAGGCCAAGGCATCGCCGCTCTTCATGATGGTCGACTCCGGTGCACGGGGTAACAAATCCCAGATCAAACAGCTCGGCGGCATGCGCGGCCTCATGGCCAAGCCCTCGGGTGAAATTATCGAGCGTCCGATCATTTCAAACTTCCGCGAAGGTCTTTCGGTGCTCGAGTACTTCATCTCGACCCACGGTGCGCGTAAGGGTCTCTCCGACACCGCGCTCAAGACTGCCGACTCGGGATACATGACCCGCAAGCTGGTCGATGTTGCCCAAGACGTCATCATCACCGGTCAGGATTGCGGCACTGCCAACGGCATTTATGTCGCTGCGATTTACGACGGCGACGAAGAAACCGCATCGCTTGCAACCCGCATCTACGGCCGCGTTTCCTGCGAGCAAATCAAGGATCCGGTCAGCGGCGAAGTCATCGTCGATGTCGATGATGTGATCAACGAGGTGCAAGCCAAGGCGGTCGAGCGCATCGGCGTGCTGAAGCTCAAGATCCGTTCGGTGCTCACTTGCGAATCTGATCGTGGATGCTGCGCCAACTGCTACGGCCTCAACCTCGCCACCGGACTTCCTGTGAAGATCGGCGAAGCGGTCGGCATCATCGCTGCCCAATCGATCGGCGAGCCCGGAACGCAGCTCACCATGCGTACCTTCCACGTTGGTGGTGTGGCCGCGGCGACCTTCAAGCAACCGATCATCAAGACCAAGAACGCCGGACGCCTTGTTTACAAGGACCTCCGCACGGTTCAGGCCGCCGACGGCACTTGGGTGGTTCTCAATAAGAACGGCTCGGTCTCGATCCGCGATAAGGCAGGTCTCGAACTCGAAAGCCACAACATCGTCATCGGTTCGATCATCTCCGTCAAAGACGGCGAGGACGTGAAGAAGGGCGATACGGTCGTGACATGGGATCCTTACAACGTGCCGATTCTCACCGAGAAGGGTGGTAAGGTTGAGTTCCGCGACATGATCCCGGGCATCACCGTTGCCACCGAGACCGACAAGGAAACTGGCAAGAAAGGCATGGTCGTCACCGAGCACAAGGAAGACCTTCACCCGCAGGTGGTCATCATCGACGAGAACACCAAGGAAGTGAAAGCCAGCTACTCGATTCCGGTCGGCGCCCACCTTTCCGTCAAGGAAGGTCAGTCCGTCACCGGCGGTATCCAGCTCGCCAAGACTCCTCGCAAGGTCGCCCGCACCAAGGACATCACCGGTGGTCTGCCGCGTGTTGCCGAGCTTTTCGAAGCCCGCAAACCGAAGGACTCCTGCGTCATTTCCAAGATCGACGGCGAAGTTTCCTTCGGCGCGAATGTGCGTGGCAAGAAACGCGTGGTGATTACTCACGCCGAAACTGGCGAAACGGTCGACCACCTCGTGCCGATGGGCAAACACGTCATCGTGACCGAAGGCGACAAGGTGAAGCGTGGTGACCAAATCACCGAAGGCCCTGTCTCGCCAGAGGATCTCCTCGAGGCCTGCGGTGCCCAAGAGCTTCAAGAACACCTCGTAAACGAAGTGCAGTCGGTCTATCGCGTCCAAGGCGTGGAGATCAACGACAAGCACATCGAGGTCATCATCCGTCAGATGCTCCGCAAGGTGAAGATCACCGATCCGGGCGATGCCGATCACTACCTCTGGGGTGATCAAGTCGACCGCTCGAACTTCAAGCGCATCAACGCCGAGATTGTCGCCAACGGCGGCAAGCCAGCCGAAGCGGAACCCGTGCTGCTTGGCATCACCAAGGCCTCGCTCGAAACCGATTCGTTCATTTCGGCAGCTTCCTTCCAAGACACCACCCGCGTCCTCACCGAGGCGGCCACTCTTGGCAAGGTCGACTACCTCAGCGGCTTCAAGGAAAACGTGATCATGGGTCACCTCATCCCTGCCGGTACCGGATTCCCGACTCACCGCGAATCAGAGTTCGAGTTCACCGTCGAGGAGCCTGAGCCGATCGTTCAGACCGAAGAGGTCGCCGAGGATCAGGAAGACATGGCGATGGCCTGATCTTCCCACGATTCTAACTCAACAATCATCATCCCACCCCTGGCGTGACACCTTGCATGCCAGGGGTGATTTTTTGGTGGGGAGGATCTACTCTTCCACCATCAACGTTTCGGGCAATTGCCCAGTCGCGCCGCTTAGGCGCGGGCTTGCATCCCACGCATCGCGATTACCGATGATGCGCAGGCCAAGGCGTTTGAAAGTTTCTCTGGGATCGATTCTCGCCTGACCTGCTTGGCGAAGCTTGTCGTGCGTTTCGTCAGGGCGGTAGTCCCATGCAAAGAGAGGGCAATTGTCGACCATACCTTTGCGCGCGCTCCAATCGCGGACCTCGCCAAAGCGCATGTCAGCGATCCACGCGCCTTTGACATGATCGCGCGCGATCCACCAGTCATTGGAAAACCATCGCAAGGCTTTGACTTCACGAGCATTGCCAAAATGTTCCATCACATGCTCGTCCTTGGGATAAACCGTCCAGCGCACGGGCGAGTCTTTTGATTCGAATACCGTGCGGTAGCCGATCCAAAGCGAGTCACCGCAGTCGGCCACCGATCGCCAGAGCAGAATGTTGAATGGGGTGGGTGCCTCCATGCGGCGAATGACCTTCGCATCACGGCTGGCAAGGTCGGCATCGAATCCGGCTGACGCCACGAACTTCATGCCAATGCTGAGAAGGGCGTAAGCCGATGCGATGCCGAGGCCCCACGCATTGATTCGAGCGCGTTGCGGTATTTGTTTTTTGGTTCGCAGAAATGCCAGCCGTACGAGAGCGATCAACATCGGCAGCGTGAAAAGCGGATCGACGATGAAGAGGTGATTGAAACCGATGCGGGCATCGGAAA
>JBMTCI010000142.1:0-3830 GCA_049430745.1 Luteolibacter sp.
AATTACTGCGACGCAGGTAGGGATGACACGAACCTTCGTCGAATTCGCCCGAAGTGCCATAGCGGAGGTGGCCGATCAGAATCTCGCCACCGAAATCAAAGCGTTTCTTGACGCTGTCGGGGTCTTTGGGATCGAGCTTGCCCTTGCGGGCAAGTTTGTGGAACTGCTTGATCTCCTTGCGAAAAATTTCGGCCAGCGCGTCTTTCTCGATGCCACGACGGCGAAACGAGTAGGCCTCACCTTTTGGCATATCGAGCTTCACGCAACCAATGCCGGTGCCGTCCTGACCGCGGTTGTGTTGTTTCTCCATGAGCAGAAACAACTTGTTCAGACCCCACAGCGTTGTGCCGTAGCGGTCGTGATAATAGGCCAGCGGTTTGCGAAGCCGCACCGCCGCGATCCCGCATTCGTGTTTGAGGAAATCGCTCATGATGGTGTGTCTGCGATGATCATTCGCCTTTCACGCGTACCCGCACTCCCTCCTCGGGAACCATGCGGCCGATGAGAACTCCGCCGGGACCAGCAGCGAGCGCGGCATCGAGATCCGACTCTGCGACGATCGCCACCCAGCCAATGCCCATGTTGAAAGTGTGGAAACGATCCTCGGCATCAACATGACGGTAAAGTTTTTCAATGCCCGGCAGATTCCATTTTGGGATCTCAAGGTCAGCGCCCATGCCGCGGAACAAGCGCTCAAGGTTTTCAGGCAAACCACCGCCGGTGATGTGCGCCATTGCCTTGGGTCTGACTCCGCCCTTCTTCAGGCCCGCGACGACATCGTGATAGAGCCTCGTCGGCTGCAGCCATGCGTGAAGTTCTTCACTGGATACCTCGCCCGGAAATTCCTTGAGCACACGTCTCACCAATGACCATCCGTTGGCATGAATGCTGTCGGACGCGTAACCGACGAGACAATCACCCACCGCGACGGTGGTCGGGTCAATCAAATCAGGCTTTTCAGCGCAGCCGATGCAAAAACCCGACAACTCGATGACATCCTCGGGAACGATCCCTGGCATTTCCGCTGTTTCACCGCCTGCCAAAATACATTCACAGGCTTCGAGGTAATCGCACATACCGATGATCAGGCGGTTGATCTTTTCTTCGTTCAACGCGGCGATGCCGATGTAATCCAAAAACAGAAGCGGATCGCCGCCGGTTGTGAGGATGTCGTTGACGCTCATCGCGACCAGATCCTTGCCAGCAATTTCGAGAAGATCGTTTTCCAAAAGCAATTCGAGCTTGGTTCCGACCCCATCGCAGCCGGTGACCATCACAGGTTCCTTGTAGTCGCTCAAATCATAGCAGGCAGCGAACAATCCGAACGCTCCCCACAATTTGCGCGCCTGCTGAGTCCTGGCCACTTGCGATCGGATGTCGCCCACCAGCGCCGCCGCCCTCCGCGTGTCAACGCCCGATTGCCGATAAGTCAGTTTATCCACCATGTTGCAACACGCGCGTTCTAGCCGCCCAGCCTACCCATCACAAAGAAAAAGTTCTCCACGGGTGAAATTCCCTCGAAACCCGAGCTTGCATTGCTTCCAATCTGCCTGATTCAACAAAAACGACTCATGAATCATTCCTATTTTAGACCTTGGCAAATTGCGGTGATCTACCTCGCTTCTTTGGCCATGGGGCATCAGGCTTACGCCTTCGAGTTGCCATCAAACTCGACTCAGTGCCTGGTCGGTCAGGCCGACTCATGGGACTCCTCGCATGCCACGCTTCGCTTGTTTGAGAAGTCTGGCAAGCAGTGGCAGCAGCAAGGCGATCCGTGGAAGGCCCGCCTTGGAAAACTCGGCCTCGTCTGGGGTCGCGGCATCCACCCCTTGCCGAAGGGTGCTCCAGTCAAAAAGGAGGGCGACATGCGCTCACCCGCGGGTGTTTTTCTCATTGGCGGCGCTTGGGGTTATGACTCGACAATCCGCAAACACCCCCAACTGCCTTACCGCAAAATCACCCCCTCCGATCTCTGGGTCGAGGACCCGGCATCACCCTATTACAACCAACATCTCATCCTTGATCGTCCACCCGCGTCAGACTGGGAGAAAAAACAGCAGATGAAGCAAACTGATCCGGCTCATGCCTTGAAACTCTACATCGGTCACAACTCCCAGCCCGACACGATAGCTGGTGACGGCTCATCGATCTTTTTCCACATTTGGCGTGCGGGCGGATCGAAACCCACGGCGGGATGCACGACTATGGATGAGGAAAAACTTCGCGAGTTGATCGCCCGCATCGACCCAACGCGCAACCCGATCTACATCCTCTTGCCCGCGCTGGAATATGGTAAGCTTCGCGAGCGCTGGAAACTGCCTTGAGACTAGGCGTTGCTATTCCTTTTCCTTGCCCCATGGGGCCGCAAACTTCACCCTGCGGGCGTGCCCGAGGAAATCGACAACCACACGCTCGACGAGTTGATGCGCGCGCTCGACGCCTCGGATGCATCCGCCGTGCTGGCTGCCGCCGATGAGGCTCACTACGCCGACCTCGCGGCCGTTTATGAAAATCTCGATGACGAAAAACGCGACCTGTTGCTCAAAACGATAGGACCTGAGATGGCGACGGATGTGATCGCCGAGCTGCCCTACCCGCTCATCGAAGAAGCCCTCAATCACTTCAAGCCCGCGCAGTTGCGGGTGCTTCTCGGCAATCTCTCCGATGATGACCGCGTCGATGTTTTTCAAGTCGTGAGCGAGGAGGCGCAGGTCCGATTTTTCAGCCTGCTCGGACCGCGCGACAAGGAACTCACCCGCAATCTACTGAAGTACGAAGAAGACACTGCGGGCGGACGCATGACGACCAGCATCGGTCGCATCACCGCCGACATGACGGTCAAGCAGGCGATCACTGTGCTGCGCCGTGACCGTGATGACGCGGAAACACTCGCGCGGATTTTTGTCGTCGACGAACAAGGCCGACTCGCTGGCAAGGTGCGTTTGCGTGATCTCGCATTCAGCACATGGGACACACCCGTGCACGACATCATGGAGCCTGCCGATGAGTTCGTGCTGGCCTCAGCCGACCAGGAAGAGGCGGCTCGCACGCTTTCGAAATACGACCTCATCGTGTTGCCGGTGGTCGATGAATTTCACCACCTGCTCGGCGTGCTGACTTACGACGACGCGCTCGAAATTCTTCAAGAAGAGTCGACCGAGGATATTGAAAAACTTGCGGCGATCGGTGGTGAGCAGTCGGAGGTTTCCTACCTCAACACCAGCGTTGGTCTGCACTTCCGCCGTCGCGTCAGCTGGCTCATCGGACTCGCCTTTGTGTCGATCGTCACCGGCTATGTGATGTATCGCTTCAGCCACTTGCTCGAACAGGCATCGGTGCTTTCTCTTTTCCTGCCGATGGTCGTTGCTGCTGGCGGAAACTCCGGCGGTCAGGCCGCGACGATGGTGATCCGCGCCATGGCGCTTGGTGAGATCAACCCCGGCAATGCCCTGCGCATCGCATGGAAGGAAGCCCGCACCGGATTGTTTCTAGGGCTTTCACTCGGCATCGCCATCGCCGCATTCATCACGCTCATTCTCCCCCATCTGCAAACGCAAAACCAAACGCACTTCGATTTCCTCCACCTCGGATTCGCAGTGGCCGCAGCCATCACGCTGCAAGTTTTGTCCGCAACTGTCCTTGGCGCGCTTCTTCCACTCGGCGCGCGTGCGATCAAACTCGACCCAGCCGTTGTTTCCTCGCCCTCACTGGCCTCGACCGTCGACATCTCCGGCATGTTAATCTACTTCGTGACCGCCGCCGCTATTCTCGGCCTGCGCTAAGGCGCGCCAGTGATCAAGTCGTTCCTTGATGCGCTTTTCCATGCCTTG
>JBMTCI010000143.1:0-3815 GCA_049430745.1 Luteolibacter sp.
GTTTCGTAACTCAGCATTCCAAGCTTCACAAAAACCATCACCACCACCGGCAACTCAAAGGCGAGCCCAAACAGCAGCGTGAATTGCATCGCAAACGAAATGTATTCGCCGATCCGCCAATCATTGGAAACACCGAGGTTGCCGCTCCATTCGTAAAAGAATTCCAAGGCCCTTGGCAGCACGCCGAAGTACGCGAACAAAACCCCGCCGAGGAACAACCCAAAGCCGATGCCCATCGCTGGCCACAACACGCGTTTTTCGTGTCGATGCAAACCAGGCAGGACGAATTGCAAGATGAACAAAAGTAAAAGCGGAAACGCCAACACGATGCCCGCGTAGAAAGAGAGCTTCATCGATAGCATGAAAGTCTCGGTCGGTTTGAGAGCCGACATCATCTTCAAGTTTCCCCGCTGCTCCAACTCAGTACTGGGCATCGTCTTTGCCAGCACCTCGACCTGCTTGCGCAGATCAGCCCTCACATCCAGCCCTTCAAGAAATGCCTTTCGACGATTCTCCGGCACATCCAACAAGGCCCGAAGCAATGCCACCGATCGCGCATGAAACACCAAATCAGAGTCGCCGAGGTTCTTATAAAAAACCTCACGCTGAGCGCTGTCCAAACCCGATGCCGCATGCTCGATCCGTTTGGCACTTTCCCAAATTTCGACATTCAAGGGCTTGGGAATTTTGGTCGCGCTCTTCGGTAATTTTGCATCGAGCTGCGTGATCCAGACCTGCTCGACCGGACGCCGCAACAGCTCCATCAGCTGCTGCTGAAACCCGAAACACATCACCATCGAAACCACCAGCGTGATGAAGATGCGCGTGATCATGATCCGCAGATCCTCAAGGTGCTCGAGAAAGGGTTTCTCGTGATCCGGATGCGAACTCTCGCGGAGTTGGATGATCTTATGAAGCAGATTCATGCCGTGAGGCGCGCATTCAAGCCACAGCCCTGATCAATCGCAAGGGCGGATGTGAGGCATCGCGAAACATTCCCATCAAAAGCTTTACGCACTTTTGAGATAGGTCGACGCCAGATCCACTGGCTCGTAGGGAATGCCGTAGCGATCGCAAATCAGGTTGGCACTGATCCTACCTGATTCGTAAATTGTTGGAAGTCCGCTACCCGGATGCGTGCCACCCCCAACCAAGTAGCAGTTGTTGAAACCTGCGTAACGGTTATGCGGACGGAAATAGAGCATCTGCGTGAGCGTGTGGGCGAGGTTGAAGGTCGCACCCATGAAGATCGACGAACTCTCCCAATCCTTGGGTGAGAAAACGCGCTGCTCGACGATGTGACTGCGCAGATCCTTCATCGAAGTGCGCTCCTCGATCCGACGCAAAATTTTCTCCGCGTACGCCTCCTTGTGCGATTCCCAATCGAAGCCATGACGCGTGTTGATCGTGGGCACGAGAATGTAGAGGCCTGACTTGCCGGCCGGCGCAACATGAGGATCAGTGACGCAGGAATTTCTCACATAAATCGACATGTCATCCGACACATGGCGCTCGCTTTGAATGTCGGCCACATTCGCGCGGTAGTCGTCGGCAAAGATGATGTGATGGTGCGGCTCGTTTTCGAACACCTTATCCAGTGCCAGGAACATCATGAAGGTCGAGCATGAGAACCGCTTCGCGCGCATGCGCTCGTCGCTCACCGCACGACCATTGAACAGTCGTGTCGCTGCATGACCGTAGTCGGCGTTCACCACCACCGCGTCAGCCGTGAGCTTCTCGCCATTTTCAAACTCCACCCCGCTGATGTCGCGACCCTGATGTACGATTTGCCGCACTGGCGACTTGAGCCGCAACTCACCACCCAACGATGTGAACAAATCGGCCATCGCTTGCGAAATTCGATTGAGTCCGCCCTGCACGTGATAGACGCCGTAGCGGTACTCAGTGAAGGAGAGGATGCTGAATAAGGCGGGGCAATGCCACGGCGACATGCCGAGATACTTGGCCTGGAAAGTGAACGCGAGCTTGAGACGCTCGTCCTTGAAATAATCGCCAAGCACATCGTGCACGCTGCGCGTTGTGAGCACATGCGGCAGGGCCTTGACGAGATGTGGACGCAAGAACGCGGTGAGCTTGTGATAAGGACGCTGAAGACAGGGGTAAATCGCGCGAAACTTTTCTCCTTGCTCGCTCATGTAGCGCAAAAATCCGGTGCTGCTTCCTGGAAAAACCCGCTCGATCTCACGCGCCATCCTCTCCTTGTCGCTGTAGGTGTGCATCGAAGTCTCACCCCAACTCAGCTTGGTCATCGGGTTGAGATCCACAAACTCCAGATGATCCTCACTCTTTCCGCCCAACTCGGCGAAGATTTCATCGAGACAGAATTTCTGATGCAAAAAGGTTGGCCCCAAATCGAACGAGTAATCACCCATCTTCAGCTCGGAGTTTCGACCGCCGACCCGATCGTTTTTTTCCACGATCGTGACCTTGAATCCCCGATGCGCCAGCAACATTCCAGCGGTCAAGCCCCCCGGTCCAGCACCCACCACCACCACATGTTTTTGCTTCGCAGTCCGGGCACTTTTATACGTCATGCAGTAAAGCTGTGGAATGATCGACAATGGGTCAAGACCACAACCACACGATTGCGTGATTCATCACCTGTTAGGTTCAGGCGATCGAGTAATCGAACTGGCGAAATTTTGGTGGACATTCCCTCGCTCACAAGCTAACGCTCCCCGCCCGCGCTCCGGGACCACCCGACGCGACAAACATCTTTCGGCAGAGTAGCTCAGCGGTAGAGCAGAGGACTCATAAGCCTTTGGTCGGCGGTTCAAATCCGCCCTCTGCCACCACTTTTCCTCGCGACGACCATCCGTCCGCTCCCTTCGGGCAAATCCGCCGCTCTTCCGACTTCCTTTCCAAAGGGAAAAATGTGACAAACCCGTCATGCAGGAAGCGATTTCGTCGACCCAAATCATTCTTCTCACATCGATCCTCGGCGTGCTGGTCCTGCTCGCTCTGATTCTGACCCGCATGTCCAACCAACTCGCGCGCATGATGCGCCACTTGAGCGAGCTTGATCATCGCTCAGGAGAATCATCATCCACCGACGAAACAGAGCCCCGTCAGGAAAGCTCCAGCGCGTACGACACATTTCTCAGCGAAGATCCCCAACGACTCGCACTGCCGAAAAAAGAACGCTTCAGACTCTATCGGATTTGGCGTCAGGAAAAAGGTCTCAATTGGACGCCCCCGAAAAGCGATTCCACACCCGAAGGATGAAATTCAAAAAATCCGAAGGAGTTTCTTTTTTTCATTTGCAAGCGCCTTGTTGGTTTGCATGCTCGCCCGCGCCGGCGGCGACCTCTATCCGTCGGCTTCGTTCGTGAAAATCACGAGCCCTGAAGCTCACGCTCCGTCAACACCATGGCAAATATTTTTCCCCGCTGGTCCAATCTGTTGCCGCTCAAAATTGCCGTCTGCATCGGATCCGCGGTGGCCGGGGTCGCCCTCGCCTTCAACTACTACGCGACGCCCAAGGCCCTGAATGTCGGCTATCAACCCTCCCAGCCGATCCCCTTTTCCCACAAGATCCACGTCGATCAGTTGGGCCTCAACTGCCGTTACTGCCACTCTTTCGTCGATGTTTCGGGTCACTCGAATGTACCCACCAGCAACACCTGCTGGAACTGCCACCAGCACGTGCAGCGCGACAGTCCGAAGCTCGCCCCGCTCCACCGCTCGATGGATCCGGCTTTCCCGGGCTACGACGGCAAGCCGATCGAGTGGGTGCGCATCCACAAATCGCCCGATTACGTCTATTTCAACCACTCGGCTCACGTGAACCGCGG
>JBMTCI010000144.1:0-3810 GCA_049430745.1 Luteolibacter sp.
GCTCGGCATTCGCCAGCATTACCAACACATCGTCATCGACCCAGTGATGCCCCGCAAACTCAACGGACTCGAGGCGACCATTCCATGGAAAAGCGGCTGGTTGCGTGTTCGCTTCGAGATCCTCCATGCCAATCACACCCCGCGTGGCATCCGCCTCAATGGTAATGAGCTTGCACCTGAAAAATTCACCGAAAACCCCTACCGTCAGGGAGGATGGATGATCAGCGCTCTGGATTTCAACCAGCATCTCTGCACGGAAGAAAACCTCCTCGAAATCGCGTTATAGGCCGCGCAGCGCGCAAATCCATTTGCTCGGGCGGCCCTGCGGGCTTAAAAAACTTTCAAGCCATGCCAGAGAAACCGTTTTTCTATCAGGAGCCCTTTCCACTCGCCGCCGACACGACGGAGTACGAGTGCATCTCGACCGAGCATGTTTCGATGGTGGAATTCGAAGGACGACCCATTCTGAAAATCGATCCCGAAGCTCTCACGCTGCTTTCGGCCGAAGCCATCAAGGCGATCAACTTTACCCTTCGCGCCGATCACCTCGCGCAAGTGGCTGCGATTCTTGACGATCCCGATGCATCAGAAAACGATCGCATGGTCGCGCTCATGCTTTTGAAAAATGCTGAGATCGCTTCGCACGGCATACTTCCCTTTTGCCAAGACACGGGCACTGCGACCATCGTCGGCAAAAAGGGTCAGCAAGTTTGGACCGGCTGCGACGATGCAGAGTTTCTCTCAAAAGGCATCCACCAAACCTACACGCAAGAAAACCTGCGCTATTCCCAAACCGCACCGCTCACCATGTACGAGGAGGTCAACACCAAGACCAACCTCCCCGCGCAGATCGATCTCTATGCCACCGAAGGCGATGCCTATCATTTTCTCTTCGTGAGCAAGGGTGGAGGATCCGCCAACAAAACTTTCCTCTATCAGGAAACGAAGGCCTTGCTCAATCCGCAGCGACTCAAGGAATTCTGCGTCGAAAAAATGCGCTCACTCGGCACCGCCGCCTGCCCGCCCTACCATTTGACCTTTGTCATCGGCGGTACCTCGGCGGAGAACTGCCTCAAAACCGTCAAACTCGCCTCGACCCGCTACCTCGACAAGCTCCCCACCGCCGGCAACGAACACGGCCAGGCATTCCGCGACCTCGAGCTCGAAAAGGAACTCCTCGCCCTCTCGCGCGAGATCGGCATCGGCGCGCAATTTGGCGGCAAGTACTTCGCGCTCGATGTCCGCGTCATCCGCCTCCCGCGTCACGGCGCCTCATGCCCGGTCGGTGTTGGCGTCTCGTGCTCGGCCGATCGTCAGGCGAAAGCAAAAATCACCAAGGACGGCATCTTCATCGAGAAACTCGAAAAAAATCCAGGCCGTTTCATTCCTGAAAAATTCCGCCATTGGAAATTCAACGGTGTGCCGATCAACCTCGATCTCGGCATGGAGGAAACGCTCAAGACGCTGACCAAATACCCGGTCACGACTGCTGTCGCGCTCACCGGAACCATCATCGTCGCACGCGACAGCGCCCATGCGAAACTCAAGGAGATCCTCGACCAAACCGGCGACCTACCCGACTACTTCAAACAATACCCAGTCTATTACGCCGGACCCGCCAAAACCCCACCCGGCATGCCCTCGGGTTCCTTTGGTCCCACCACCGCAGGCCGCATGGACGGCTATGTCGACCTGTTCCAATCGCACGGCGGATCGATGGTCATGCTGGCCAAAGGCAATCGCTCGCAAGCGGTCACCGATGCCTGCAAAAAACATGGCGGATTCTACCTCGGATCAGCCGGCGGTCCCGCCGCGCTCCTTGCGCAGGATCATATCCGTTCGCAAGAAGTGGTCGCCTTTCCCGAACTCGGCATGGAAGCGGTGTGGAAAATCACCGTCGAAAATTTCCCCGCCTTCATCCTCGTCGATGACAAAGGCAACGACTTCTTCACGAAACTCAACACCTGCCCGGTCTGCAACTGATTCACGCCACATAAAATATGCCACGCTTCGCCATCGTTCTTCTCGCCTGCCTCACGCTCTCTTCCTGCGGGCTACCCAGTGCCTTGGGTCGATCTGTCTCTCGAGTCTTCACCAGCGCGGCCGACATCACCAATGCCGCAGCCGATGCTGTCGCGTTTTAACAAAGTGCATCACGCGAGGGATCGCTCACTCACTTCGCGCACACCATCGGCGCCGATGCTGAAATAAAACCAGCGCGTTTCCGCAGGCATGAGCGATGGAAACTTGTCGGCCCACTCGGCCACCACCACGCCGCCGCATTCGAGATACTCATCCCAACCGAGGCCGATGAGTTCTTCGGCCGATTCGAGGCGATAGAAATCAAAGTGACTCACCGGCAGTCGACCGCCCGCGTACTCGTGCACCAATCCAAAGGTCGGACTCGTGACCTCGGCAGTGCAACCAATCTGCGCGACAAAACCCTTCACCCAATGCGTTTTGCCTGCGCCGAGATCGCCCACCAAGCCGATCACGGCACCAGCTTCGCTCTCTCGCGCGATCGCCGCACCCATCGCCATCATTTCATCAACGCTGTGAATGCGCATCGTCATTGCCGAATCATGGAACATTCAAAACTGCCCAAGGGTCGATGCAAAAAAAGGCCAGTCCGCACTCACGGACTGGCCCAAAAAACACAAACCAATGAAACAATGAAAACTTACGGCAGAAGGTTGATCGCGCGCGATTGCTTGATCGCGTTAGTGATCTTGCGATGAAGCTTGGCCGAGACACCCGTCACGCGGCGCGGCAGGATCTTGCCGGTTTCCGAAGTGAACTTGCTGAGCAACTCGGGGTTGGTGTGCACGACTTGATCGGCAGGGATATCATGACGCCTGCGAGGCATCTGACGGTTTGCCTTGCGGAAGTTGATACGGCGTTGAACGGTCTTAGGCTCGGACATGGGAAAAATCAGCGAAGTTCACGGTGAAGGGTGCGGCGCTTGAGAAAGGGATTGAATTTCACCTTCTCCAAACGGCCTGGGGTGCGGAGGCTCTTCTTGTTACGCGTGGTGACGTAACGCGAAGTCGGTTTGCCCTCGGCTTTGGCCTCGGTGCATTCAAGGATGATGATCTCGCGTGGCATGGATGGAAATTTGGGGGACGCGGAGAATGGCTTAATCCTCCTCTTCGTCAAGCGAAACCGACTCGGAATCTTCGTCGTCGGCATATTTTCCGCCGCTAAAGCCAACTTCATTGGACGGACGGAAGCGCCTTTTGCCGTATTCCTTTTCCCACTGGGCCTGACATTCAACGGTCAGGCGCGCAAATGGAATCGCCTCAAGTCGGGCTTGTGGGATTTTGCGGCTGGAGAGTTCGCAAATGCCGTATTGGCCTTTGCGAATCCGCACCAAGGCTTCTTCGATTTCATACAAAGCGTCCTGCTCCTTGGCCAACACCGAGAGCGCAAAATCGCGGTCGTAGGCATCGCTGCCGGCATCGCCCTGATGCTGACCACTGCCCGACGCTTCCGAACCCTCGGGCGCGTTGCGAATTGTGTCGCGGGTCATGCCCGACATGGAATCGACGAGCTCATCGCGCAGATCGAGCAAGCGCTGACGCTGCTTTTGAATGAAGGCATCATTGTGAGGCGTCACGGGTGTGGCCACCACCTCGACAACCTTGGGCTTGCTGCTCTTTGACGCCGTCGAAACGATCTTCTTTTCGGGAGCTTTGGTCGAAACTGGCTTTTTGATCTCCGCCTTTGTCGCGACAGGCTTTTTGGCGATCTCCTTCTTAGGAGCAGCTTTAACCGCCTTTACGGGTGTCGACTTTTTGGACACGGCGATTT
>JBMTCI010000145.1:0-3808 GCA_049430745.1 Luteolibacter sp.
CGGTAATGTGGACGATGGTGTCGTTGACGCAGACGCCCCCGGAGCGAGTTCGTTTCACGACCTGATCGCGGGTGGATCGATCTTCGGTGAACAGATAAAGCGCCAGCGGTGGCGGAAGTTGTGACAGCTGCGCCAAGGTCTCGTCGAGGCTCTTGAAACTCAAAATCGGCAGGATCGGCCCGAAAATCTCCTCCTGCATAATGGGTGCATCCCACGATGCTTCACCGAGCAAGGTGGGCGCCAGATACAGGTCGGCGGGATCGTGCTGACCCCCATGAATCACGTTTTCGCCGTCGATCAGCGCCAGCAGCCGATTCAGGTGCCGCGAGTGGATGATTCGCCCGTAGTCTGGCGACTGCTGCGGGTCCGAGCCAAAAAATGTGACGATTGCCGAGCGAAGCGCATTGATTAGGCGGCTGGCGATTTTTTCATCGACCAGCAAGTAATCCGGCGCCACGCAGGTTTGCCCGGCGTTCATGAACTTGCCCCACACGATGCGTCTTGCGGCGACGTCGATGGCGGCATCTGCGGCGACGATGCAGGGTGACTTGCCGCCCAGCTCCAGGGTGAGCGGTGTGAGGTGCTTCGCGGCGGCGGCCATGACCCGGCGACCCGTCTCGGTGCTGCCGGTGAAAAAGATCTTGTCGAATTTTTCCTCGAGCAGGGCGACGGATGTTTCCGCGTGTCCTTCGACCACCGCGATGTGTTCGTCGCTGAACGCGCTGCGCAGCAGTTTGGCCACCGCGTGGGAGGTGGCTGGGGCGAATTCGGATGGCTTGAGGACGGCGGTGTTGCCTGCGGCAATCGCCGAAACGAGCGGCACCAGCAGCAATTGCAGCGGGTAGTTCCATGGGCCGCAGTTCATGCCTCACCTTCATCGCCCACTGCCATCTTAGGCTCGGACACCAAGACCAGGCGCTGAATTACTATCGCCAAGCGCTGGAACTGCATCCAGCCGATCATATTGCCCGCCGGGAGCTGGACCGGCTCACCCGTGAACCCTTTCTCTATGCTGCAAAAAAAAGTTTCAATCATCGGCTCCGGTCTCGGCGGCTTGTCTGCTGCGATATCGCTGGCCCAAGAAGGCTACGAGGTGGAGATTCACGAGAAAAACCACCAGATCGAATGAATGCTAGGTATTTGCTTTTTCACCTTAGACGGAGACTACACTTGTGAGTCAGTCTGGGAAGGGGAAAAGGGGGTTGCGGGGAAAAGGGAGAGATTTTTGGTTAAAGCTGAAATCAGAGGAAAGGAGACGCCTATTCCCGATCATTTGGTCACGGATTGGAGACTTAAGGGCACAGCTCCGCCGCCCTGCTGCGGATTTCGGTCTGCTGCGGGGTCTAGTTGTGAGTGTCCTGCTTATAAGGTCTAATCGAAAACCAAGATGCGACCGTCTTCCAAATGATCATAGCTAAGGGTGTATTCTAACTACCCTTGTTTGGATATGATACCGAACTACTTCTCCGCGATCTCGGGCGTTATCAGTTCCCGGTAGTGCTTCAAGATGATCGACGGCAAGTTGCCATCCTCAAGTGCTACCTGGTCGGCACTCTTCACCAGCATCGCTCAAGCCCCGAGATCGGGATCGTAGTCCTTCGGCGCGCGCACGATTTTCTCGACCGGATGTTTGGTGACGAGGTTGCCCGCGCTTGATCGGCTCTTGATGCCGAATTCGGTAAAGCTCAGCGGTCGAATCAAATTGCGCATGCGCGGCATGGGCTTGAGGTGCACCAGCAGCATCTGCGCCGCACTCTCGGCATCGGTCTTGTGCACCGCGAAGTAAACCACCCGCGTGCCAGCCTTGCCGCGCGTGAGGTCGTATTCCTTGTCGCGCGTGATTCCGCCGACGGTGAAACGCTTGGCCATCAGCGGACCATCGCGGCCATCGCGATAGATCATCGAGTAAATCAATTCCTCATCCTTGCGGAAGATCGCGACACGCAAGGGCTTCTGACCAACAAACACTTTTTCGGCCACCTTCACCACCCGCATCTTGCCATCCTGCGTGAACGCGATGACATCATCCAGCTTCGAGCACTTCTCAACCGGCTCGCCATCCTTCTTCAATCCATATCCGGCAAAGCCGTTCTTGGTATCGACATACAGCGTCTCGGTCGCAGCAGCCACCTGCATGCGGTCGACTCTTTCAAACGAGGCGATCTCGGTTTTGCGCTCGCGACCCTTGCCATATTTTTTGCCGAGCTCTTCGTACCACTTGATGGTGAACTTCGTCAGGCTGCGAAGGTTTTTCTCGGTCTCAGCCATCGCCTTTTCCAAGCCCTTGATCTCCTCATCGGCCTTGAAGGAATCGAACTTCGAGATGCGTTTGATCTTGATCTCGGTGAGCCGCACGATGTCGTCCTCGGTGACTTCGCGTTTGAGCAACTTTTTGTAAGGCTTGAGACCCTTGTCGATGGCAGCGATCACCGCTTCCCATGTTTCGCATTCCTCGATGTCGCGATAGATGCGCTTCTCGATGAAAATTTTCTCCAGCGAGCTGAAATGCCATTTTTCGGCGAGCTCGCTGAGCTTGATCTCGAGTTCGGTTTTGAGCAACTCGCGGGTGTTGTGAGTCGCGCGGCGCAGGATGTCGCTCACCGCCATGAACTGCGGCTTGCCATCGACGATCACGCAGGAGTTGGGGGAAATCGTGAGCTCACAATCACTGAAGGCAAAGAGTGCATCTCGCGTGGTCTCGGGATCCGCGCCCGCCGGCAAGTGCACGAGGATGTCGGCCTCGGCGGCGGTGTTGTCCTCGATGCGCGCAATCTTGATCTTGCCCTTGTCGGCCGCCGCGACGATCGAATCCATCAACGCGCCAGTGGTCGTGCCGAATGGAATTTCGCTGATCCGCAAAATGCCTTTTTTGTCAGTGGCGATGCGAGCGCGCACCCGAACCTTGCCGCCCCGCAATCCGTCGCGGTACTCCGATGCGTCCATGATCCCGCCCGTCGGGAAATCCGGTAGCAGGTTCACCGGCTCATTTCGCAACACGGCAATCGAGGCCTCGATGAGCTCGTTAAAATTGTGCGGCAGCACTTTGCAGGCTAGGCCGACGGCAATGCCTTCGACCCCTTGCGCGAGCAGCAGCGGAAATTTCACCGGCAAAGTGTCGGGCTCCTTGCGCCGACCGTCATAACTCGGCAGCCACTTGGTGGTCTTGGGGTTGAAGACGACATCGAGCGCAAATTTCGTCAGGCGCGCCTCAATGTACCGCGGGGCCGCCGCACCATCGCCGGTGAGGGTGTTGCCCCAGTTTCCCTGGGTGTCGATGAGCAGATCCTTTTGGCCCAACTGCACAATCGCCGCGCCGATCGACTGGTCGCCGTGCGGATGATAATTCATCGTGTTGCCCACGATTCCCGCGACCTTGTTGTAGCGGCCGTCATCGAGCTCCTCCATCGCATGAAGAATGCGGCGCTGCACGGGCTTGAGTCCGTCATTCAAATGCGGAACCGCCCGCTCAAGGATCACATAGCTGGCATAATCGAGAAAGTAATCGGAATACATCCCGCCGAGGGATGCGTGCTGGTCCGGATCAAGGGTCATCGTGCGCAGATGCATACCGACCCAGCCGCAGGGGCGCAAGCCCGACCTCGAGACACAAAAAAACCGCGGACAGGAAAGCCCGTCCGCGGTTGATGCATTGGCTCAAAACTTACTCAGCCGGTGGCGGTGGAGGTGGTGCACCTGCTCCGCCTTCAGGACCACCTGGCCTGAAGCCACGCTCCTTGATGCGCTTCATCATCTCGCCCCGATGATGTTCGCCCATCTTGCCGAATTCCTCGTAGCTCAACTTGCCGTC
>JBMTCI010000146.1:0-3790 GCA_049430745.1 Luteolibacter sp.
TATTCATTTTCATGTAGCGGCAATCGGCGCAAGCACAGCGGTCGGTGGGACCGGGGATCAGGTTCTTGTCCGGGCATTCCTTGCGAAGGCGGTGGAGCATGCCGCTTTCGGTCACGACGATGATGTTTTTGACAGGCGCGTTTTTGCAGTAGTCGACCATTTTTTCGGTCGAGCAAACTTCATCGGCGAGGAGGCGGACCGCTTGCGTGCATTCCGGGTGCGCGACGACGAGGGCATCGGGGTATTCCGATTTGATGCGTTGGATCGACTCGCGGGTGAACTCGACATGGACATAGCAATTGCCTTTCCAGAGGTCCATTTTGCGGCCGGTTTGTTCCATGACCCAGGCGCCGAGGTTTTCATCGGGCACGAAGAGAATGGGTCGGTCCTTGGGGGCCTGATTGACGATTTTGACCGCGTTGCCCGAGGTGCAGATCACATCGCAGAGTGCCTTCACCGCGCCGGAGCAATTGATGTAGGCGATCACATAGTAGTTCTTTTCCTTGTTGGCATTCAGGAAGGCCTCGAGTTGTTCGGCGGGGCATGACTGCTCGAGCGAGCAGCCGGCGTCCTTGTCGGGCAGGACGACGATTTTTTCCGGGTTCACGATCTTGGCGGTTTCGGCCATGAAATGAACGCCGCAGAATGCGATCACATCGGCGTTGGTTTCTTTGGCGTGATAAGCAAGCCCGAGAGAGTCGCCGACATAGTCCGCCACATCCTGGATTTCGGCCGACTGATAGTTGTGGGCGAGGATGACCGCATTGCGCGATTTTTTGAGTTCGAGAATTTCCTGCTTGAGATCGAGTGAGCTCATGGTGGCGGAGTGGTTAGATGGTCAGGGTAGAGTTGGTTTCCGCAGTGATGATTTCGACGGTGCCAAAGTGGTGGGCGCCGGGTTCCGCCACAAGCGAAGTCGTGCGGACAAGTCCGTGAAATTGCGAGCGTTTTTCGAGTGTGACTGTGCCGTCACAGACCAATTGCCCGCGGGCGATGCCACGGATGCGGGCGGATTCCGCACGGATGGTACCGAGGAATTCCACGCGTGCGCCTTTTTCCACGATCAAATTGCGGCAACGAACCGGGTAGTTGATTTTCGCGTGTGTGCGAATGATCAGGTCGCCCGAGCAAACGACCGGGCAGTGGATGCTGCCGAAAAGCGTGAGGTCGCGGCAGATGAGACTGGCGGCGTTGAAGATGCCGTTTTTGCGGATGATGACATTGCCGCAGGTTTTGATGCTGCGCTCGAAAGGCCCGGTGATTTCATGATCGAGCAGGCTCAGGTAGCCGCAGCATTTCGGGCATTGGCTTGATTGGGCGTTGCCTGAGGCGGTGAATTCGTGGCGGCAGTCGAAACAGGTCAGTTGGCGCGGTGGTGCGGGAGGGTTGAGTAGTCGCTGAAGGATTTCACCAAGGCTGCGTTTTTTTGGCGGCGCGATCACGGGCGCCGCTTTTGGCTCGGGCGGTGGGGAAACGAAATCAGGCGTAGTTTTGGCAAAGCGCGCTGTGGTGGTTTTTCGCACGATGCATTTGCCATCGATCACACTAATGCCCGCCCGACAATTCCGGCATTGGGTGGAGACCACCATCGCCGGCTCGAGTTGATAGTTTCCGCATTCCGGACACTCGATGCGGATGCGATGGCTCAGAGGCTCATCGGCCATGATCAATGGTGCGGCGGTGCTTCAAAATCAGGAAATGGTTCCTGCGAGCGTGCCTTGTTTGGGAAGCTCGGTCGGTGCGGGTGCTGGCTTGCTGGCTGCAGCGGGTGTACTGCCGCTGGCTTGACCTGCACCTTGGGCGGGAGTGCCGACCGTGGATTTGCCGACGAAGATCGCGCCCGCTTCGATCGAGAGAGTCTTGGCCTTGATGTCGCCCACAACTTCGGCGCTGGCCTTCAGCTCGATGCGATCGGTGGCGGTGAGATTGCCGTGAACTTTACCGTAGACCATGATGGTCGCGGTGCTGATCTCTGCCTTGATGCGAGCATTTTCGCCGATCGTCAGGTTTCCTTCGGAGGAAATTTGACCTTCGATTTTTCCGTCGATCACGAGATCGTTGGTGAACTTGACCGAGCCTTTGATTTCCACATCGGAAGAAAGCACATTGCGCGAGGCTTGAGGTGAGTTGCTGCGAGGAGTTGCGGATGCTGAGCTATAGGATGAGCTGGATGCCGAGTAGGCAGATTGAACGGAAGGCGTGAGAGAGTCCGTCGAGCGGGCTTCGGAGCTGGTGGAAGTGGCGGGGCGGGTGCTTTCGCCTTGGTCTTGGCCGATGACTTTTTTGAACATGGTGAGTGATTGGGTGGATTACGAAATGATGACGCTTGAATATGAGTTCCGTGAAATTTTTCTCCAGCCTTAATTTTTAGCTTTTGTCGATTTTGGAGCTGTTTTTGTGGACTTGGATGATGATTTGGTAGCGGGCTTGGGTGCAGATTTTTTTTCAGGCGCCTTGCTCTCGGCGGCCGGCGGCGCGGGTTTTTTTTCAGGCTCCGCTTTTTTCGGTTCGGGTGCTGGCGGCGGAGGTTCGACCTCGACTGGGGCCTTCGTGTAAACTGATGCAAGTCGGTCGGCGGCGATGGTGGCGAAGCTACTTTCGGGAAACTCTGTTTGGATTTGTTTAAAGTGCGTTTCGGCTTTTGCGGGATCACCACCAGCCTTGGCAATGTCGCCAAGGCAGATCAGTGCGTACGGCGCGATGTAGCGTGCGCTTGGATCGGTGACGATGTCTTGGAAAATCGTCGATGCCTCGGCGGATTTGCCTTGGCTCATCAGTTGGGCCGCGAGTTTGGCACTGGCGGTGGGTTTGGCTGCGTGATTGGGATGATTGGCGATGAAGTCGCGCAGTGTTTGCATCGCGTCGTCCGTTTTTCCATCGCTGATCTGAACATCGGCGAGCAAAAGCTTTGCGGATGCCGAGGCCTTGGTGTTGGCGTGTTGATCGATCACTTCCTTCAAGGCGGTGGGGCCTACTGCTTTGCTGAGGGCGGCGCCTGCGGTTTGTTCGCGACTTTTTTCCACACCGCGGATCACGATGTAGGCCGCGCTGGCGACGACGAGTAGACCAAGCAGAACGGTGAGCAGCTTTTGATTGTTTTCGAGAAATTGCTCAAACTTGCTTGGGCCGAGATTGATTTCCGCGAGCGGCGTGATTGGGGGCGAGGTGTCTTCGGGCATGGATTGGTCTTCTGAAGTGATTTGCTGGCGCGATCAAAGCGGTCAGGTGGCAGGATATCAATGCGGAAGTCCACGCCAGATTGGTTTTTGCCGCAAGGGGCAGGCGCTGGAGTTTTTGCATGGTCAGCCGAGACCGTGATCACTAGGCTGGCGGCCATGGGCGAGCGCATTTATGTGGTGGCAGGTGAGTTGAGCGGCGACGCTCATGGCGCCGGGCTGTTGCGTGAATTGCAAGCTCTGAGGCCGGGGCTTGAGGTGCGAGGAGCCGGTGGCCCGCAGATGGCAAGAATCGTGGGCGGAGGGCTTGTCGATTGGGTCGAGGATGCTGCGGTGATGGGGGTCTGGGAGGTGCTGAAAAAGTATGGGTGGTTTCGGAAAAGATTCGCGCGAATGCTGTCTGATTTGCGGGAGTTTCAGCCTCAAGTTCTCTTGTTGATCGACTATCCCGGATTCAACTTGCGATTCGCCGAGGCAGTGAGACGGGGATTTCCCAAAATTCGCATCGTTCAGTACATCAGCCCTAAAGTGTGGGCATGGAACAAGCGACGCATCCCAAAGATGGCGCGCATCTTCGACGAAGTGCTTTGTTTGTTTCCCTTTGAGGTGGCGAT
>JBMTCI010000147.1:0-3777 GCA_049430745.1 Luteolibacter sp.
CGGCCGAAGGAGACGGGGTTCAGTCGGAAAATAATCGACGATTTCCTGCTGGTCCCAGACATGATCGCCGGTGGTGATGACCGCCGCTCCGGCGCGCAGTAGGTCAATGGCGATTTTCGGAGTGATGCCTTTGCCGCCCGCGGCATTTTCGCCGTTGACGATGATGAAATCGAGCGATTCGGTTTGCTTGAGAATCGGCAGCTGATTGATCACGGCCTTGCGGCCAGGCTCGCCGACGATGTCGCCAAGAAACAAAATGCGGATGGTGGCCATGTGAATTTCAGGATGGTGGACAAACTTCCCGCAGAGCATTGATGGTCATCCACCAAACGACAAACAAATTTCAATCATGAAGCTCACGACCATGCGATCGATGGCACTGCTGATCCCACTTCTTGTGGCTGCAGTCGTTTGGCTGTGGTGGCAAAACCGTGCGCCGAATGATGCAGCACCGCCGCAATCCGCAAAGTCCCCCACCCTTTCGACCTTGGGTCGCGTGCCTGATTGGAAATCGCTCGAAGCGCATCAGGAAAGCATGACACGCGATGAGTTCGAACGATTGCTCACCACGATTTTTGCAAGCGGCGAAGCTTGGCGGCGATTTGTGAATATCGGCGAAAACGAAGCTCAGATCCGCACGACTGATGCAGCAGATGCAGAGACCTTTGTGCTGCGCTTTGCGAAACAAGGCGCAGTCAAGAAACCCTCGCGTTGGTGGCTCGCGCCTGAAGACTTGCCGCCGCCAACTGACGGAAAGCCTCTCGATGGATTGCACATCGCCATCGATCCGGGACACATCGGCGGCGCATGGGCACGCGTCGAGGAGCGTTGGTTCGATGCGGGCGATGGTCATGCCGTTTGCGAAGGCGATCTGACACTGCAGGTTGCCAATCGTTTGAAACCACAACTCGAATCACTCGGCGCGCGCGTTACATTGGTTCGCGAAAAAACCGAACCTGTCACGACATGGCGACCCGAGGCGCTGATCGAAACCGCGCGTCAATCGAGTGATCAATCCACCGCTCCCGATTCGCCTGAAGCGCTGCGCAAACTTGCTGAGCGGTTGTTCTATCGCACGGCCGAAATTCACGCGCGCGCTGAACTCGTCAATGAATCGATCAAGCCCGATCTCGTGCTGTGCCTGCATTTCAATGCCGAGGCATGGGGCGATCCGAACCAACCCACTCTCATCGACCGAAGCCATTTTCATATCCTGATCAACGGCGCTTACTCGGATGAGGAGCTTCGCATGGCGGATCATCGTTTTGCGATGTTCGACAAACTGCTGAGCCGCAGTCACGAAGAAGAAATTTCAATCGGCAGCAAAGTCGCCGATGTGTTTGCACGGCAAAGCGGATTGCCGCCTTACACCTATCCCGCAACTTCAACCAACGCGCTGCCGGTGAGTGGTCAGCCTTACCTCTGGGCACGCAATCTTTTGGCCAATCGTTTGTACCAATGCCCGGTGATTTTCATGGAGCCCTATGTGATGAACTCCATCACCGATCACGCGCGCCTCAAGCTTGGTGATTACGAAGGCACGCGCGATGTGAACGGCACGCAGCGGATTTCGATCATTCGCGAATACGCCGACGCGCTTGCCGAAGGCTTGAAGCAGGCCTATGCGGAGAGGCGAACTGTCACCAATCAGTGATGCTCAGCGCGAATGCTGGATCGCTTCGCAAATGGCCGGGAAAATCTGGCGTTTGCGACTGACCACACCCGGCGCGTAGAAAAGCGCTTCGTCGATCCGCTCGAAGGGCAGCTTTGAAAGTGTCGCCTCACGACCCACGGCAAGAATCATGCTGTGGTGCAACGCGACATCCGTGACGGCCATGACAGCAAGATCGTAGCCGCGTGACTCCTGAAGTTTTCGCAGCACCTGCTCGAGCTCCTCGCGCCTTGCCGCAAAGCCGTGCAAGTCTCGCTCCTCGACCTGCGAGATTGTCAGGGTCAGACCTTGCTCGACAAACTCCTTACGATCGGCATTGAGAATCTCCTCCGGCGAGCCGTTGGCAATTAGCGATCCCTGCGAGAAAAATTCTTCGGTGAACTTCACCGGATCCACTCCCGCAACACCGCTCAACCAGGTGAGCATCTCGCGATCGAGCGCAGTCGTCGTCGGCGAGGTGAGGCAAAGCGTGTCGGAAACAATGCCCGCGCACAGGCACATCGCGACACCGGGCGCGGGTTGCAATCCACGATAAAAATATTTGCGACCCACCAACGTACAGGTCGAACCCACCGGTTCATTCAGGTAACGGATCGGCTCGCGCGAAACGAGATCGCCAGCCAAGCGGTGGTGGTCGATCACCTCAGTGATCTCCGCCTCCTCTACACCATTAACCGCCTGCGCGTACTCGTTGTGGTCGACCAACGCGAGGCGGATGCGCGGTGGATCGACAAGGTCGGACTTCGAAATCACGCCCGTCATTTTTCCTGAGACGGGATCAATCACCGGAAACAAATCCTGATCGGTCGAAGCCAAGCGTTTGCGCAAACGCGAAACTGGATCGCTGGGTTGAATGGTTTCGAAATCGGTTTCCATCACATGGCGCACGGTGCGCGAGCAACGAATCAATGTTGAAGCGCTCGCGGTGTCTTGGTCGCAACGCAGCACAAAGACTCCGCGCGATGCAGCGAATTGCCCGATCTCGGGTGAAACCGAATTGCCACCAGTGACAAGCAAAGCTCTGGCGCCATGCTCAATAGCATACCGCTGAACAATCGGTCGATCGCCGCAGATGACCAAAAACTTTCCGATATTTCCGTCATTTTTTGCCTGGATGAGTCGCTTCTCAACCGAGCCTTGCGATGAAGCGCCGACCAGCAAAATGAGGTCTTCCTCATGGGTCGTGAGCGCTTCTTGCGATCCAAGGCTTTCGGCTTTGAGCGTGCTGGCGAGATGCGCGAGCGAGGCATGCACCGTGCGCACGCTGAGGCCCTCGGTATCTGCCGGCAGAAGCAAACGCAGCAAATCGAAGTAACGCAAAATTCCGCAGAGGTTTCCTTCCTCGTCCTCAACCGGCACGCAGCGCACTTGCGAATCAAGCATGCGGCGATAGGCGGTGAGAAAGGTATCGGTAGCGGAGACCTTGATCACATCGCGACGACTGATCATGCCCGCGTTGGTACGCACATCGGTGAGCAGGAGCGGAACATCGAGCTTGGCTTTTTCGAGCACCCACTTCGTGCGTTGAGAAATTTCCCCGCATCGTGCGGCGGTCGCGCTGACCTCTTCGCCCGAAGCGCGAAGCAAGGCGGCATAACCGATCGCAGAGCAGATCGCGTCGGTGTCTGGGTTTTTGTGCCCGATGACAAAAAACGGAGGCATGGGAGTCGCGGCGGGTTGGGAAAATTGAAAACGATCGGTCGACTGAAAGGTCACATTCTTTCTGGGCAACGGATGCCAAGCAAGCCAAGACCTGAAGCGAGGATTCTACCCGTGAGTTCGCAAAGCGCAAGCCGGCTCGAGCGGACTGGTTCCTCGGATTTGAGCACGGGGCAGGCTTCAAAAAACGAGTGAAAGGCGCGGGCCAGCTCGAGCAGGTAGTTGGCCAGCAGGTTCGGACGAAAGTCCTCCAGCACCGCGGGCAAAATTTCCCCAAATCGCGCATGCAATCTGGCAAGGTGGATCTCCTCGTTTTCGCTCAACACGATCTCGGCCGATGCCGCATCAAAGGCAGTGTCGAGCTTGCGGAAAATCGAACGCACACGCACCGACGAGTATTGCAGGTAAGGCGCGGTGTCACCCTGCAGGGCAAGCATGCGATCCCA
>JBMTCI010000148.1:0-3772 GCA_049430745.1 Luteolibacter sp.
CCCTTGTCGACCGCTTGGCGGATGAATTCGACATCGGCATTTTTTTCCTCGCTCGGATTTTCCGAAATCATCAAGCGCGGATCGATCTCGATCAACACCGGCACCGACATGTTTTGCGCGCCGGGCATCAGGTCGAACGAAATGCGCGAGACACGACCGATGGTGATGCCGCGATATTCCACTGGCGCTCTTTCGCTAAGACCGCGCACGGTTTGATCAAACAATAGGAGCAAACGCAGCGTCGGATCGAAGGAAGATTTTCTAGCGGAATCCTCATCGCGGTGGAGCGTGAACGAGCGACCATCGGTAGCGGCCGCACCCGGTTCCTCGCCTTGGGTGACACCGAAAGAAACACCGCCAGAGATCATCGCTTGGAATGACGGCGTACGCAGCTTGAAGCCATCAGCTCCAGCACTGATGTCGATGCCGCTGGTGTTCCAAAAGCGCGTGTGCTCTGTCACCAATCCGCTGTATTGTTTGCCGATGAAGGCATCGTAACTGACCTGCGATCCGTCCTTGCTCAGCTTGCGGCCTTCGATGCGGCCAACTTCGAATCCGCGAAAATAAATCGGCGCTCCAGCATCGAGCGCGCTGGCCTGCTCGGCCACCAGCGTGAGCCTTAAGCCCGGCACGCTGCGGTTCGTCGCAGGTGGTGTTTCGAGGCCTTTGAAATTTTCGCCGCGCGGGGCATCAGCAGGACCCGGATCGAGTTCGATGTAGGCGCCCGTGATCAACGTCGACACACCCGAAAGTTCAGTGCCCGTGATGCGTGGACGCACGACCCAGAAACGCGTGCCTTTGCGCAGCAGGTCTTCTTCGTCGCGTTCGATTTCGACATCGACCATCACCGATTTCAAATCATCCGCCAGTTTCACATGACGCACCATGCCGACCTTCACCGAGCGACAACGCACTTCGGTTTTGCCGGCCTCGATGCCGTCGGCTGTTTCGAATTTCACATGCGCGACTTCGCCTTGCGCGGTGAAATTCCGATAGAGCAACCAGATGCCAAGAAGCAGGGCGACGATCGGCACGACCCACACGGCGTTCCAACGCTTGGCGCGCTGGATCTCGGGTCGGGGTGCTTTCGCTGGCGTTGGTGTCGGGTTGTTGCTCAAGAGCGTTGGTCTTTGGGTGACGCTGAGTCCTCGGCCATTTCATCGAGCCGATCCCACAGCAGGCGCGGTTCGAAGCTCATCGCCGCGAACATGGTAAGCATGACCACCCCCGCGAATGCAAGCGCTCCCGGCCCGGGTGTGATGCTCATGTAGTTTCCGAGCTGCACCAGCGAAACGAGGATGCCGACCACGAAGATGTCGATCATCGACCAACGGCCGAGCAGCTCGGTGATCCCATGCAGCCTGCCGAGTGCGGTAGGTGACGGGTGAATCCAGCCGGCCGCCGCCGCGCAGAGCCAGCTCAAGGCCCCAATTTTCAGGATGGGAATGAGGATCGAGGCGGTGAAAATCACGATCGCGATCGGGTAGGCTCCCGTGCGCCAAAAGGTCATCATCCCGCCAATGATCGTGTTGGGGGTCACCACACCCAGCTCGACGACGGTCATGATCGGCAGGAGGTGCGAAGGAATGTAAAGGGCGGCGGCGGCAGCCATCAACGCCACGGTGGTTTGAATGCTATTGGATTTGCGCAGCTCGAGCTTGGAATTGCAGCGCGGGCAATTTCCGAGCGAAACCTCCGAAACGCGACCACAGACATGGCAGCCCGCCAGGCCACGATCAGCCGCTTTTTCAAATGTCGGCTTCATCGTTTCGCCACCTCCATGCGATCCCATAATTCCTCGCGGTCGATACCCGCCACGGCAAGCGCCATGCTCAGCATCACGCCCGCAAATGACCAGAAGCCGATGCCGAAGGTCACATCCGCCACCTGCGCCAGTTTCAGCAAACTCACCAGCACCCCGAGCAAAAACACCTCGACCATATTCCATGGTTCGCTGAGGTGCATCCATTTCGCGATCGTGAAGGAACCGGGCAGTAGTCGGCCAAACATCAGCGGCAGACTCACATACAGCATGCCACCCGCCAGCATGGTGGGTGCGACGATGGTGAAAAGTACGATCGAAATGCCGAGGATGGGCGCGCCCTTGTCGAGCAAGGCGTCCGCCGCACCGATCAGCGTGAGGCTTTTGCGCAGCGTCGCAGCATCCATGATGAGAAAGGGAAACACATGCGCGAGCGTCATCAGGATCAGCGCCGCCAGCGAGCACGCGGAGGCTCTCGTGAGCGAGGCCACGCGATTCTGATAAAGCACCGTGCCGCAGCGAATGCAGCGCGCGGCCGCGCCTTCATCTAGCGGTCCCGCTTCATGCAGCGTGTCGCAAAATTCACAGGCGGCGTAGCGCTCGCCCGGCGGCCTTGGCCAGGACAGCATCGCCTTCCAGGTTTTGGAAAAACCCGCCTTCATGATGAATGGTTCGCCACCACGCGTTGCGCGAGTTCACCAAGCCCTTCAATGCCGCATTCCACAAAATCACCCGCCTGCAAATATCGCGGCGGCAACATGCCAAGCGCCACGCCCGCAGGCGTGCCCGTCGCCACCACATCGCCCGGTAGCAGGGTCATGTAGCGACTGATATAGGAAATCAATTGCCGCACGGAACACATCATGTCGCCCGTCCAGCTGTTCTGACGCAACTCGCCATTCACCTTGCACCACAGCCGAAGTTTTTGCGGATCCGCCACCTCATCACCTGTCACCAACCACGGACCCATCGGCGCGAAACTGTCAGCACTCTTGCCCTTGGTCCACTGACCCCCACCCTCCAATTGAAACGATCGCTCGGAGTAATCGCAAAACACCGAGTAACCCGCGATGCAATCCAGCGCTTCGAGTTCGTCGATGTGAGACGCCGTACGACCGATCACCAAGGCGAGCTCGACTTCGTAATCCACCTTCGTGCCGCCACGCGGAATGATCACATCGTCATGCGGACCGCTCCACGCGCTGCTGGCTTTCATGAAAAGCACCGGCTCGGAAGGAATCTCACCGCCCATTTCCTTGGCATGATCCAAATAATTTTTCCCCACGCAGACGATCTTCGACGGACGCCCCACAGGCGGACCCAACCGCGCCGCGGGATCGATCAAGGCCCCGCCGGGGCAGCCATCGGCCACCCACTCGGCCAAGCCCTCAAGCCCGCCCGAGGCAAAAAACCCCTCGTCGTAATCGTGAAATTCGCCGCTGGCATCAATGCGCCGCCCGTCCGGCAGCAAGACCCCCGGCTCTTCGCGGCCAGAATCACCAAATCGGATCAATCTCATGGCTCGATTCTAGCAGGTTTGCGGCCGCGCCCAATGCCCATTTCGCGGGAATATCGCCATTGGGGCGATGGGTCGGATCAGCGAATCGGATGCCGATACGGGAAAAAAGAAGCGGCCCGACCGATCATCCCAGCAGGAAAAACCCAATAACCTGAAGGGCATCTCAGTCGGACCGCCTTGTCTTGCGACACGAGATGTTTAAACCACAATCCCGATTCGCGCAAGCAAAAAAATTAAGGAAAGGTTAAAAAAGGGAAAATTTTGCATGTTTCCTCGGCATACCAACGCTGGGTCGATCCTTTGAAGAAGGGTTCACCGCCAAGGTCGCCAAGGTCGCCAAGGTCGCCAAGGTCGCAAAGGGGCGCAAAGGGGCGCAAAGGATGAAGCGTGATAGGATATTCGAGATTGGTGATTCGGGCAAAGATGAAGAAGCCGCTTCTTCAAAGGGTAGCGCCGGCGTCCCGCCGGTTTCCGGCGTCCCGCCGGCCGTG
>JBMTCI010000149.1:0-3766 GCA_049430745.1 Luteolibacter sp.
GCAGTCGGACAACAAACCACACGTGACAAGCCTGTCTACAAGCTCAGTGATCGCCTCCCAGTGAACCGCCGATTCCATTTCGGCGATGATTTGTTCCACACTGAGCAGTTTGACCAATTTCATGCAGTGTCTCTTTCGCGGGCACATGCCCACAGACGAAATGTGTCACTATCGACACCATCCAGTCCTTGCAAGGTCATTTCCCGAAAGCTCTTTGCGGCGGCCATCCCCTCACTGCACGGGAGCCATCAACCTCGCGACCCTGCAGGCGGCGCGGAACAAAAATGACTTTTCCGAAAAATCCTCGACCCTTGCCTCAACGCTGACCTCGAAATCCGCCTCAAGCATCCGCGCGACCTCGTCGACAAACACCGGATCGGGCGAGAATCCGGTGATCTCGAAATTCAGACGAAACGAGCGGTTGTCGAGATTGGCGCTGCCAACTGCCGCAAGTCGCTGGTCGATGAGCATGACCTTCTGATGCAAAAAGCCCCGCCCGTAGCGAAAAATCCTGACCCCATAGGGAATCGATTCTTCGAAGTACGAAAATGCCGAAAGCCACACCAACAGGTGATCGGGACGCTCGGGAATGAGAATGCGCACATCGACGCCACGGATCGCCGCCGCTTGCAGTGCCGTGAGCACGCCTTCGTCGGGCACGAAATACGGCGATGCGATCCACAGCCTCTGACGCGAGGTGTTGGCCGCCTCCGCCACCACCAACTGCCAGGAATCAGCAGGATCCGCAGGCCCGGTCGGGATCACAGCGGCGATCTGGTCGGCTTCTTCGAGGCGCGTTTCCCATTCAATCTGCGGCATCGAGTTGGATGCCCAAAACCAATCTTCCAAGAACACCAGCTGCACCGCCTGCACCACGGGACCACGCATTGCGAGGTGCGTGTCACGCCAACCGCCAAACCTCGCATCGTGCCCGAGGTACTCATCGCCGACATTGAGTCCGCCAATCAAGGCCACCTCTCCATCCGCCACCACGATCTTGCGATGATTGCGAAAATTGAGCTGCAAGCGTGACCACCAGAAACGGTTGACCCCAAACGAATGGCACTCGACCCCAGCTGCCTTCAACTCGCGCAGATAAGGCGTGGGCAATTTGTATGAACCAAATTCATCAAACAGAAAAAATACCCTCACACCCGCGCGCGCCCGATCGATCAAGGCCTGTTGGAAACGCAGCCCGAGCGTGTCGCTCTTCACGATGAAGAAATTCACGCACAGATATTTTTTCGCCGAGCGTATCGTTTCAAAAATGCTGTCGAATGTTTCCTCTCCATCGATCAGCAACTCGAGCCGGTTGCCACGCGTGAATGGAAGCCCGCCCAGCATTCTGGCGGCGCGCTCAAAGGCATCATCATCGGGAATGTCGACCTCATAGCGTCGCAAACGCTCCATCATGCCGACCGCGAGTGCAGCAAGTCGGCTGTCTTTCACACGCCGTCCGCCGATTTCACGCGAAAAGCGCCGACGACCGAGCAGCCAATAAAGCGGTATCGCCACGAAGGGCGCCATCAACAGTGAGAGCACCCACGCGATCGCGCCCTGCGAGGTCCGCACATGCATCAGCGCATGCACCATGTGCAAGACACCCACGGCATAGAACGCCACCAAGATCATCCAATGCCACCAGGCATCGGTATCCGGCAGATCAAACCACATGCCATCAAACTAACACGCCCGCGCGATCACACAAGCGTTCGAGCCACCTCGGCCTCAGAAGGCAAAGATCTCGCCCGCCTTGAAGAAGCGCTTCAGCTCGGCGGCGGCCGCCTCGGGCGAGTCGGAGGCATGACAAACATTGGTCATCATGCCTTCGCCAAAATCGCCGCGGATCGTGCCCGCCGGTGCCGCCTTGGAATTGGTCGGCCCAAGCAAGTCGCGCACGCGGTTGATGGCATTCTCACCCTCGAGTGCCAGCGCAATGACCGGCGTACGGCTCATGAACGCAACGATTTCAGGAAAGAACGGCTTGTCCGACACATGCGCGTAGTGTTCGCGCAAAATTGCATCGTCGAGCTGCATCATCTTGATGCCGCGAATCACGAAGCCCTGTTCCTGAAATCGGTCAAGGACCTTGCCCGTCAGGTTTTTCTCAATCGCGTCGGGTTTGAAAAGAATCAGCGTGGTTTCGAGAGCCATGCGAGTGCCAGTAGGCTCGGATCCGCCGATGTGCAAGCGCTTTCAACAGGAGGATGCCATGGCTTTTTGCGCCAAATGCTCGCGAACCCTCCTGATCAAATCCTCGGCCGAGTCGCCCTTGTGCAGCAGGTCGAGCGCCCCCGCTCGCAGCATGGCCCGACGGGATTCCTTGTTCGAATCCATGGAAAGACCGATCACCTGAACGCCGGGCAGTTTCCTGCGAATGATCCTCGTCGCCTCCAAACCCGACATCACTGGCATTTGCAAATCCATCACCACAATGTCCGGCCTCAACTCACCAGCCTGCTCGACAGCTTCCTGACCATTGACGGCCTCGCCCACCACCTCAAAGTCGGCCTCATCGAGAAAGACCCGCACCAAACCCTGACGCAGCAACGTATGATCATCGGCCAGCATCACGCGATAGCGCGGCTGACCACTTTCATCCTGGCGTGCGATCGGCACCGGGCTCGCTGGAGTGGCGGTTTCACTTTCAGCCCGATCCGAGACCGCTTGATCAGAACCAAGTTCCTCGGCGCCATCCGCCGCGCGCGAGCACTTGAGAACCTCCAAAGGAAAACGCAGCGTAAAGCATGACCCCTTCCCTGGCGTCGACTCGATCAACATCACACCGCCGAGAAACTCCACCCGCTCGCGCACGCTGAAGAGCCCGAATCCACCTTTCCACGAATCCTGCAAATTCAGCTCATCGGGATTGAAGCCCGCGCCCTGATCGCAGATCGAAATGTTCACGATAGAAGCATCGTCACAACTCATAACCAACCGCGCCGACTTGACCGACGAGTGCTTGACCGCGTTGAACGCAATCTCCCTCACGCATTGGAAAATTGTGATGCTCATATCTTCATCGAGCGCGAGCGATTCGTCCGCGCTGACTTCAAGATCAAAACCATATTTTTGCCTGAACCAATCGCGCAACCAGCCAAAGCCGGCCGCCAATCCACACTGATGCAAAATCGACGGACTCAACTCCGCTGCGAGCGAGCGGGTGATCCCGATGCATTCCTTGGTCATCTGCTCAATGCCATCCAAATCCGCCGGAATCACCCGACCTTTGGTCTTGGTTTTCGTAGCACCAATGTTGAGCAGCACCGCCACCAGCTGTTGTTGCAAGTTGTCGTGCAGCAATTCGGCGATTCTTTGGCGCTCGCGTCCTTCAGCCAATGTCAATTGGTACGCCATGTTGCGAAATAACTTAGTGTGTTCTTGAATTCTTATATCCGATCGTTCCAAACTTTGTTTAAACTCACTCTTAATAGAATGCAGCGGGGTTTGGTCAATCGCGATCAGGTTGATGATTGATTCATCTGAAAATTTGTATGCCATCAAAGAGATAAAAACCGGCTCAGAGCGACCGATGTGAAGACAAAGATCAAGTGGCTCTGGCTTATGATAAAGCTCAAGCGAACGAATTAAATCATGAAATGCTATGAGATTATCACCCAGCAGATAATCTTGAAACCGACGCCCTATCATTAGTTCGCGCGATAGCTCATGCATGCTCACGGCCTTAATGTTCAAATCGAGGATAAAACCTTCAGCAGTGATCGAATAACGCGCCACCGGTGAATGCTCGTATAATTGCTCGTAT
>JBMTCI010000150.1:0-3741 GCA_049430745.1 Luteolibacter sp.
TTGTGTGACTTGGTGTAAATGAGAATGAGGCAGAGAATCGCGCACGCGATGGTGAACGAGCGTGCATTTGTGGCGGCTAATGCGAGTGCTGCCAAGCTGCAGACGATCGCAGAGCTCAGGTAGCTTGAGGCTTGGAAAATTTTTTTCGGCAGTGCTCTTTCGGGTCGGTGGATGGCATCCCAGTTTCGGTCGTGCCAATCGTTGAGTAGGTTGCCGGCGAGGTAGAGCAGGACGCCGGAGGCGATGGCGCTGATCGCGTGCGGGGTTTGAACGTGATTGGTCATACTCGCGAGCAGGATGCCGGTGATGACATTGCAGGCGACGCTGGGGACATTCGGCGTGCGAAATGTCGCGAGCAAGGCGGTCCATTTTGACGCTGGGCTCATGATGTCTGGGGACTGATAAATTCAAGGCGCATGCGTGATCGCGTGAAAAATGCTTCAACCGGTGGCGGTTTTGCTGACATTATCCCTTTGCCATGTTTGAGGGTTTGAAGCGAGTTGCCGACCAACGTCCGGGGTTTAGGCTGATGGAGCTGGCGGTGGGCATGGCGGTTTTTTTGCTGCTTTGCGCGGCGGGCGTTGCGGGGAGCATGCGCATGCTGGAAAACGGGCGCAAGTCGAAGGCGCTTTCGCAGTTTCGCGATTTCCAAATGGGCATGTCGCTTTTTGAGGGCGACTACCAGAAGCCGCCAATTCCCAAGTCAAAACGCGACAGTGGGTGGGATACGATTTATGGTGATCCGGAGGGAAATTATTCCACGCAGTTCCTCGTTGCGGCCTTGGCGGGTGAAGATCGGGAGTTTCCTTACAAGGGTGAGACTTTTTCCACGAGGGAAAGCAATCCACAGAAAAAGTCCTACATGGTTTTTCAAATGGCGCAGGACGGAAAGTACGGCATCGGGCCTGATGGCAGGTTGCTTGATCCGTGGGGAGGCAATGTGATTGTGGCGATCAACGGTTTCAAATCGACCAACCCGCAAGAGGAATTGGTGGATTTCAACAATGGTCGCAATGACCGAAGGTTGCATACCTTCGGGCTTGCCGAGTATCACGAAACCAAGCCCAAGGATGAGGCCTATGTGTTTTGGTCCTTCGGCAAGGATGGTCGCAAAGGCAAGGGTGGAAATGCCCGCAGCATCGAAACGCTGACAGGTTCGGATGATGTCATCTCCTGGTAAGAGAAAACGAACTTAGGCGGGATCCGCGTCGATGATGCGTGGGAAAACTGGTGCGGGTTTGCCAATTTCGTGACCATCTGGAATGAGGCCCCAGCGCAGATCGTGGAGGTGGAGTTGCGCGAGATGGGGAAGTTTGAGTTGCTCGGCAAGGCTTTCGACCGCGGTCGGCAGGATAGGCCCTAGAAGCACCGCGCAGTGGGCGACACTTTCCGCAAGGTGATAAAGCACGGTCGCGAGGCGTTCGTGTTTTTGTGGATCTTTGTTCAACTCCCATGGCTTCATGCGCTCGGCGTAGCCGTTGCAATGAACGACATGACGACTGATCGCTTCGAGCGCGGCCGCGACATTGAATTCGTCCATGGCCGTGCGGTAGTCGGCGGTGGAGTTGATGAGCGATGTTTGCAATGCGAGGTCATCGTCGCTGGCCATGCCACCGCGATGCAGGATGCCTGCCGTGAAACGCTGACTCATGTTGAGCGCGCGGTTGCAGAGGTTACCCAGTTCGTTCGCGAGCTCGGTGTTGTAGAGCATCACGAGTCGCGATGGATCGAAGTCCGCGTCCTTGCCGGTGACGATGTCGCGCATGAGGTAGTAGCGCAGCGCGTTGACCCCGAATTTTTCCGCGAGCTCTTTGGGATCGACGATGTTGCCGAGCGACTTGCTCATTTTTTCGCCGCGGATGTTCCACCATCCGTGGACGAGCAGGCGGGGCATTTCGGGATCGGGAAAACCCATCGCGTGAAGCATGCAGAGCCAGTAGATGCCGTGGGCTGGCACAAGGATGTCCTTGCCGATGAGGTGGACGGGGCGCTCGTCGCTGGTCCAGAGATTTTTGAAATTGGGAAGGTGGTCGGACGCGGTTGCTTGGTAGCCAGCGAACGAGACATAATTGATCAATGCGTCGAACCACACATAGGTGACAAAGTCGCTGTCGAATGGCAGTTCGATGCCCCAGTGGAGTCGGGCCTTGGGGCGTGAGATGCAGAGGTCGGTGCCTGAGTTGCGCTCGAGGGCATTGAGCAGTTCCGATTTGCGGAAAGCGGGAATGACCGCGTCCGGGGTTTGTTCGAGATAGGACTTCAGCCATGCCGTGTGCTCGCTGAGTTTGAAATACCAGTTTTCCTCCTCGATGACCACGACCTCACCCCATTCCGGGCCGAAGTTGCCTGATTCGTCGCGGTCGCGGTCAGATAAAAACTGCTCTTGGCGCACGGAGTAGTGGCCGGAGTGGGACTTTTTGTAGAGTTGGCCGGCGGCCTTGAGATTCGTGAGGATAGCCTGAACGCATTTTTTGTGACGGTCGTCGGTCGTCTCGGCCCAGCCATCGTAATCAATGCCGAGAGTCTCCCACAGGCTGGTGAATCGACTCGTGATCTCCGCCACGAAACTTGCCGGATCGACACCTTCTTTTTCGGCGGTCTGTTGAACTTTTTGGCCATGCTGATCGACCCCGGTGAGGAAATAGGCCTCGTCGCCACGCAGGCGGCGGTAGCGGGTGAGCACATCGGCGAGGACCTTTTCGTAGGCGTGACCGATGTGTGGCGAGCCGTTGGTGTAATCGATGGCGGTGGTGAGGAAGAACATGGAGATCGCTGGATGGGGGGAGAATGTGCCACGAGGCCTTTTGGCGGCTGCGGATCCAAGCAAAGGCATGCGATCGGCGCAAGTCAGACCGAATCACGCGGTGGGCTAGGAAGGTATCCCGAAACGGCGGAGGAGGCCTCAAAATCCGCGAAAATTTATTTAACTTATCTTAACCTTATCGCCTGAAAGCCATGATTTTATCGGAAATTTACGGCTTCGCGTGTGCGTCCGTTTTGGCTTGATTCCTCATTATCAAGCCCTTACAGATTTCGCCCCGCGCGCTTTAGGGGTGCGGAAGAAATCAAATCAACCAACGACGATCATGACACGGAAACTCCACTCTGTTTGCCTGGCGCTCGCTGCCACTTTTTTGATTCCCGCTTGCTCGGCCATCGGCAATGCCAAATCGGATCAGGCTTCGGTGACGCCCGAAGTGAAATCAGTGCAGCACGGCGAGGCCTCATGGTACTCGATCAAGACCAATGGAGGCACCCGCACAGCCAGTGGCAAAAAACTTTGCAATTTTGCCCCGACGGCGGCGCACAAAACCTTGCCGATGGGCACTAAGGTGCGCGTGACCAATCAGGTCAACGGCAAGTCCGAGATCGTCACGATCACCGACCGCGGACCTTACATCCGTGGCCGCATCATCGATGTGACCATTGGCTCGGCCGAGCGGCTTGGATTTGCCAAGCGCGGCGTCGTGCCGGTGAAGGTCGAGGTGCTGGGCCACATCAAGCCTCAGAGCTGATCGTTGATGCGGCGTCGGAGCTGGCTTCAGTTCTCACTAAGTCGCATCGAGATGTCGTTCATCACGGATTTCGCACGCACCATCATCGGGTGAAGAAAAACCCTGAAGCTAAGGTTCGTGGCGCGTTGCCATTCTGAACTGCGCGATGGCAGGATCAACAAATCGATTGGCGTGCGGTAGGAAATGACAGGGATTTCGCCGAGTTGTGATTCGGTGGCGGCGAGTT
>JBMTCI010000151.1:0-3699 GCA_049430745.1 Luteolibacter sp.
CAAGGCATTTTTGCAGAGTATTGCAGCGCCAATTCATCGACGGCACTGTGGTCAAACGCTACCTCGTGGGAGTTGTCGGTCATCCGCCCGATGACCATTTTTCATGCAACGCGCCAATTTCAGCCGAGCCTGACCAACTCGGCACGCATCGCATTGACGAAGCCGAAGGTCAGCCATCCAGCACCGATTTTCGCGTCCTCAAAAGACGCGCCGACGGAACCTCCTTGCTCGAAGCCACGCTCAACACCGGTCGCACGAATCAAATTCGGATTCACCTGTGGCACCTCGGCTTTCCAGTTGTTGGGGATCCGGCTTACCAGACGAATCATGGCATTGGCGACACGCAGACGCTCGATCCCGACTCCGCTGTGATGCAACTTCACTCGTGGCAGCTTTCGATTCATCACCCAAGAACGGGCGAAAAGATGGAGTTCGAAGCCGAGCGACCTGAGTGGGCAGAGTGATTCACGAAGCCTCTGGTCGATTGCTCGCGCTGTTTCCGCGCAAAAGCCAAAATGCACCAGCGCTGATCAGCCCAACCGCCGCCGCGCCGCCCAGCCATGCGGCAGGGTGTTGTTTCATCTGTTCGCCCAAGGCTCTCATTTGTTCAGCAGAATAAGCCCGGCCTGCGGCGATTTTGTTTCGGGCATTTTCCGCAATCTCACGCGCACCACCAGCCAGAGTCTGGTGCGCGGTGTGAGAAACCAAATTGCGTATGTCCTGGCGCAAAAGTGAAACATCCTCGCTCACGCGGGATAGCAGATTTGAAGCACGGGCATCTTGATGCGATGAAGAGATCATGTTGATTGAAGTTTTAAATGACTTTCACTATCGGCTCAAAATATCCTAATCGCAAACTGCGATCGTTGCGAAAATCACTGATCGTTCATGCGTAAAGCCAACGGCCTTACGCATCGGGAAAGGCAGCAGTCACTACTGAGAGAATGTCCGCACTGACCACATCGAGCGACGGCTCGGCATCGATCACCCGAACAAATGACTCATCGCGAACTGAGAGAAAAATTTCGCGGCAGCGAGTGAGGGTTTCAAGTTGCTCGAATTCATTGACGGTGTCGCCGCGCGAGCCGATGCGCTTGTGAGCCGACTCGACGCTGAGATCGAGAATGAGCAAGAGGTCGGGTTTGGGGGCAAATTCCTCATTTCGCTGACGAATCTGAGCCGGATCAAATCCGCGTGCGCCTTGATAGGCCATGGTTGAGAAATAATAACGATCGAGGATCACCACTTTGCCATCAGCCAATGCAGGCTTGATCTTTGTATCCACATGTTCGCGGCGATCATTGAGAAAAAACTCGAGCTCTTCATCGGGCAACAACCTGCCGGTGGTCGCCGATTCGCGGAGTTTTTTGCCCCATGGACCATCGGTCGGTTCACGGCTCAAGACCACTTCACGTCCTTGCGCGCGAAACCACTCGGCAAGGCGCTTGGATTGGGTCGACTTGCCAGTGCCGTCGATGCCTTCGATGACGATGAAAATTCCTTTTTTCATGGTTCAGAGATATCGACGGGTGAGATGTCGAATGTAATCCGCGGATGAAGGCTCAGAGCCTGTCGCTTTGAGAATCAGTTCGCGAGGATCAAGTGTTGCCCCATGAGCGTGAACCTTCTCGCGCAGCCAAGCGAGCAGGGGAGCGTAATCGGCATGAGTGAGAGCTTGAGCGATGCTCGGAATTTTTCCGGCGCTGGCAAAAAGCTGGGCCGCATTGAGGTTGCCAAGTGTGTAGGTGGGGAAATATCCGAGCCCGCCCATCGACCAGTGAATGTCCTGCAAGCAACCCTCGCGATCGTTTTTCGGAGCAAACCCGAACAAGTCCTGGAACTCCGTGTTCCAAGCCTCGGGCACATCGCTCACACGCAAACTGCCATTGAGCATTCGGCGTTCGATGCCAAAACGCAGGATCACATGAAGATCGTAGGTGGCCTCATCGGCTTCAACGCGAATGGGCGAAAATTCCGCGCTGCGGATGGTGCGCAGAAAATCTGTAAGCGGAAATTTCTCAAGCTGCGGGAAATGTTCCTGCGCGACCGGGTACCATTTTTCCCAAAAAATTTCTGATCGTCCGACATGATTTTCCCAGAGCCGCGATTGAGATTCGTGAATCCCGAGTGAAACGGCTGAGCCTGATGGCAAACCGAAATCCTCGGAAGGCAGACCTTGCTCGTAGAGCCCATGACCCGCCTCGTGCAAAATACCGAACAGCGACGAGGTGAAATCGTTCTCGTCATAGCGGGTCGTGAGGCGCACATCCTGAGGGCCAAGCGTCGTGCAAAATGGATGCGTGGTCGTGTCGATGCGACCTGCGGAGAAATCAAAACCGATCGATTCGGCAATTTGTTGATTGAGTTTTTGTTGCGCAGCGATCGGGTAGGGGCCAGCCGGCAGACTTGTCGGATTTTGTTTCGATTTCTCAACCGCCTGGGCGGCAACCGTGCGGATTTCGGCGCGAAGTTGATCAAACAAATGGGCAACGGCGGCGGTCGAGGTCCCGCGCTCGTATTCTTCGAGCAAGGCATCGTAGGGCTCATCGACAAAACCCCATAATTCGGCCTTCTCCCGTGCGATGTTCAGAAGCTCTTCGAGGTGGGGCGCAAAGGTTTGGAAATCGGATTTTTTACGAGCCTCCGCCCATGCGTGTTTGGCCAGTGAACTGACCGATGATTCGTGAGCGACCAGATCGGTTGGCAATTTGGTTGCGCGTTCAAAATGTCGGCGCATCTCGCGCAAATTCGCGGTGAGTTTGGCATCCTTGAGGTCATCGTTGTTTTCCGCGTTTTCAAGATCGCGCTGCCACGCATCCGAAGTCGACATTTCATGAGCGCGCGCTGCCAGCCATGAGAGTTGTTTGGCCCGATGATCGGCCGCATGCGCTGGCATGTAGGTTTCTTGGTCCCATCCCATCACCGATCCGGCGGATTGGATGAGCGCCACTTCCTTGGCTCTTTCAAATATCGACATGGTGCTTGAGTGGTTTGTTCACATTCCAGCTTCGGCGAGTCGCTCGGCCATTTCGGCTTTTTGCAATCCGGCGGTGAGTTCGGAAAAATCTCCGGCCATCACGCCGGTAAGATTGTGGGTGGTGAGGCCGATGCGGTGATCAGTGACACGCGATTGGGGAAAGTTGTAAGTGCGAATTTTTTCCGAGCGATCGCCCGACCCAATGAGCGATCGCCTATGCGATGAATAGGCTTGTTGTTGATCTTGGAGTTTTTGCTCGTAGAGCTTCGAGCGAAGGATCTGCAGGGCGAGTTCTTTGTTTTTGATTTGCGATCGGCCTTCCTCGCAGCGAACATAGATGCCGGTGGGAAGGTGGAATATTTGCACGGCTGATTCCGTGCGGTTCACGTGCTGACCACCGGCACCGCCGGCGCGGCAGACCTCAATGCGTAGGTCATCGGGCTTGATCTCGACATCGACCTCTTCGGCCTCGGGCAGCACCGCGACAGTGACCGTCGATGTGTGCACGCGACCTTGAGTTTCGGTGGCAGGAACGCGCTGCACGCGATGGACACCCGATTCGTATTTCATGAATCGAAAGACCCCATCCCCGGTGATTTTTAGAATCACTTCCTTGAATCCGCCGACCTCAGAAGGGCTGCTCTCGAGGTGCTCGCATTTCCAACCCCGAAGATCTGCATAACGCTGATATGCTCGCATCAACTCGGCGGCAAACAATGAAG
>JBMTCI010000152.1:0-3695 GCA_049430745.1 Luteolibacter sp.
CGACCTTGCCGTCCTTCACGACATACTGCACATCCTTTTCAAACACGCAGTAGGCTTTGAGGAGTTGGGAAATGTTGTGAATCTTTTCTGCCTGCGAATCCATGCGGACTTGATGTGATTCCTTGGCCGCGGCTTTTTGCGCGTCGTTGAGTTCGCGGTTCGTATCGATGTCGGCGTAAAGCGTGCCGAGATCGGGTAGGGTGAAGGCATCGGGATCGCCGGGTGAAAGGAAATTGCGGCCCATTTCCATCAGGTCCGAGTCGTTGCTCTTTTCGTCGATCACGAAGTAGAGCTCCTCCTTGAGGTCGAAGAGTTCCTTCTTCTGCGCGTCCTGATGGAATGAGAGTTCGGCTTTTTCGAGCAGGCGGCGCATCTCGGGCTCTTCCATGAAGCGCATCAACTGACGGTTGCGCGGTTGACCGAGCTTGAGTTTGTAAAGCGCGCGTCCGGCGCCCTCTTTGTCGCCTGCATCGAGAAGTTGTTTCGCCTCGCTGGCAGTTTCGTTGCAGAGTTGGGTCTGGCGTTTGACGAGTTGTTCGACTGCTGGCTTGTACTTGTCGTATTGTTGCGACGAGTGGGATGAAGGACCCGAAATGATGAGGGGCGTGCGGGCTTCGTCGATGAGGATCGAGTCGACCTCGTCGATGATGGCGATGTAGTGGCCGCGTTGGACTTGTTCCTCCTTGGTCGAGGCCATGCCATTGTCGCGCAGGTAATCGAAGCCAAATTCGGCGTTGGTGCCGTAAGTGATGTCGCAGGCGTACTCCTCGCGGCGTTCCCATGGTGGCATTTGGTTTTGAATGCAGCCGACGCTGAGTCCAAGGAAGCGGTAGAGCGCACCCATCCAGTCCGAGTCGCGGCGGGCGAGGTAGTCGTTGACCGTGACGATGTGGACGCCGAGCCCAGTGAGGGCGTTGAGATAAACCGGTAGGGTGGCAACGAGGGTTTTGCCTTCGCCGGTTTGCATTTCGGCAATCATGCCGCGATGGAGGGCAATGCCACCGATCAGCTGCACATCGAAGTGAACCATCTCCCAAAGGATTGGATGATCGTTGACCGTGATTGTGGTGCCGCACATGCGGCGTGCGGCGTTCTTCACGACCGCGTAGGCTTCGGGAAGAATTTGCTCGAGGTATTTCGCACGGGCTTTTTGGAAATGTTCTTCGGCGTCGTGGAAGGCGGCCTTGGCGGCTTCGATGGATTCCGGCGTGGCCTCGACCGAGGTGGGGAGTTGGGAAAATTCGCTGCGCAGCGGAGCGATGCGGGCTTCGAGATTTTTTGCCGTGACGGTGAGCTCATCGGCCGACATGCGTTCGATCGCTGGCTTCGGCGGGGCATTGAGCGCGTGGTAGCGCGAGAGGTGGGTCTGCCACATGCGGGTCATTTCCCGCAGTTTCTCCTCGGGTTCCCGCTGGAGGGCTTCCTCGATTTCATTGATGCGGGCGACCGTCGGCCTGATGCGGCGCACTTCGCGCTGGTTCTTGCTGCCGACGATTTTTTGGAGAATCCACTTGATCATGTGACGCTGGGGGTAGGGCGGAAGGAACCGCCGGGCCGCAGGAAATACACTGGGCCGCGAGCGCTTGCAAGCGCCGGAGAACAGTGGAGGCACTTAAGTTTAACGCTTAAAAAGCGACCGATCCGCTGTGTTAGGCGTTCGAACCTCAATGGCTCATCGGGCTCTCACCCGAGGCATCGCCGAGGTGGCTCATGTTTTCTGGCAGGAAGCGTTTGAAGCGGGTCTTGTCGATCGACTTCATGTAAGCCTCTTCGGGCGAGATCATGCCCTCGCGGAGTTTCGTCCAAATCGACTCGTCCATGAACTGCATGCCATCGGCTTTGCCGCCGGTGATCACATCGTAGAGTTTTTGGGTCGCGCCTTCGCGGATGATCGCCGATACGGCTGGAGTGGCAAACATGATTTCGTGCACGGCGGTGCGGCCAGGTTTGTCGACGCGCTTGCAGAGGAGCTGGGCGACCACGCCGCGCAACGAGGCGGCAAGCATGGTGCGAACCTGCGATTGTTGGTCGGCGGGGAACACGTCGATGATGCGGTCGACCGTCTTGCGCGCGTTGTTGGTGTGGAGGGTGCCGAACACGAGCAGACCAGTTTCGGCAGCAGTAAGGGCGAGTGAAATGGTTTCGAGGTCGCGCATCTCACCGACCAGCACGATGTCCGAGTCTTCGCGCATCGCGGCGCGGAGTCCATCGGCGAACGATGGCGTTTGGATGTGCACCTCGCGTTGGGTGATGATGGATCTTTTGTTGCGATGCACAAACTCGATCGGTTCTTCGATGGTGATGATGTGTCGGCTAAAGTTCGTGTTGATGTAATCGAGCAGCGCCGCAAGCGTGGTGGATTTTCCGGATCCCGTGGGACCAGTGACGAGCACAAGGCCCGAGCGCATGTGACCGAATTCTTTCACCACCTCGGGTACGCCAAGCGCTTCGAGTGCAGCGATCTCGGTGGGGATGAGACGGAAGACCGCGCCGAGGCCGTTTTGTTGCTTGAGGTAGTTGCAACGAAAGCGCGAGTTCTCGTCCATTTCGTACGCAAAGTCGAGGTCGCCCGCCTCGAGGTATTTTTTGAAGGCCGCGGGGTCGCAAATTTCAGCCAGCAGGTTTTTGAAATCTTCTCCCGCGAGCACGCCCTGATCGGGAATGGGTGTCACTGCGCCGTGAGCGCGGATTTTTGGTGGCTGACCCTCCGAAAGGTGAAGGTCGGATCCCTTGTTGGCTACCAGGTAGCGGAAAAACTCGTCGATGCGTGCCATGATGGGTGGAAAGAAAAAGGGCTATTGGAGATCAGGATTGGAGGAAGGACTTCATCTGGGCTTTGTCTTCGCAGCGATAGAGAAGCTCTTCGCGGCTGATCAACCCATCGATGTAGAGTTTGCGCAACGACTCGTCCATGGTGATCATGCCGACATTCTTACCAGTCTGCATGACGCCAGGGAGCATGAAGGTTTTGCCTTCGCGAATGCAGTTTGAAACCGCAGGCGTGTTGACGAGGAGTTCGAGCGCCATGACGCGTCCGTTGCCATCGGCGCGTGGCACGAGTTGTTGCGAAAGAATGCCACGGAGTGATTCCGAAACCATGATGCGGATCTGGTCGCGCTGATCGGTGGGGAACACATCGAGCACGCGATCGAGCGTGCGCGGCGCATTGCCGGTGTGGAGCGTGCCGAGCACCAAGTGACCCGTTTCGGCGGCGGTGAGTGCGAGTTGGATGGTCTCGAGGTCGCGCATTTCACCGACCATGATCACATCGGGGTCTTCCCGCAGCGCACCGCGAAGGGCCTTGGCGAAGGACTCGGTGTGCGTGTGGACCTCGCGTTGATTGACCTGGCAGCCTTTGGACTCGAACACATATTCGACCGGGTCTTCGAGGGTGAGGATGTGGTCCTCTCGGTCGCGGTTGATGAAATCAACAAGCGCCGCGAGGGTGGTCGACTTGCCGGAGCCGACTGATCCCGTGACCAGCACGAGTCCGTTTTGATAACGCGTGAGTGGCAGAATGTGTTCGAGCGGCAGGCCGAGATCCTCGAGCGAGCGGATGTTGCTGTTGATGATCCGAAACACCATGTCATAGCCGAGGCGCTGTTTGATGACCGAAGCGCGGTAGCGTCCGCTTGGAGAAGAATAGGCAAAGTCGATGTCGCCGCGTTTCTCAAGCCGCTCCCATTCGGTTTCCG
>JBMTCI010000153.1:0-3680 GCA_049430745.1 Luteolibacter sp.
GGGGCGAATGCGCTGCCGGCTGATAAAAATTCGACGATGGAAACGGAACAGGGAAAATTTTGCCACAATTTCATGCGCTTGGAAAATCAATCAGCTTGATCATCAAGGGCTGGGCATGGATGGATGTATGGCAAGCGAGGATGTCGACCGAACGCAAACAAATGATCCGGCTCACCTGGAAACGATTTTCCGGTGCGCTTCGCATGCTCGCAAAGTCCGAGGAGGGATCGCGCGCGGTGGTTTTTGCGGTGACCTTGGTCGCGATGATGATCGGCATGAACGGTCTCAATGTGCTCAACAGCTATGTCGGGCGCGATTTCATGTCGGCGATCGAAAACCGCAACTTTGGCGAGTTCCGCGCGCAGGCGCTGCTCTATGCGATGGTGTTTGTCGCCTCAACGGTGGTGGCGGCGCTGTTTCGTTTCACGGAGGAACGCCTTGGCATCCTGTGGCGACGTCAACTGACTTGGCGGCTCACCGAAACTTACATGAGCGAGCGTGCCTATCACCGACTCGACTCAGCCACCGGCGTGGCCAATCCCGACCAGCGCATCACCGAGGATGTGAAAGCGTTCACGACCACGACGCTTTCGTTCATGCTGCTCATCATCAATGGGGCGCTCACCGCAGTCTCTTTCTCGGGCGTTTTGTGGAGCATCAGCCCGCAACTTTTTACGGTCGCAGTCGTCTACGCGTTCATCGGATCGATGCTCACAGTCTGGCTTGGCAAGCCACTCATTCGGCTCAATTACAACCAGCTCGACATGGAGGCGAACTTCCGCGCCGAGTTGATCCATGTGCGCGAAAATTCAGAATCGATCGCGCTCGCTCACCGCGAAGGTCGCTTCAGCGCGCGGTTGAAATCCAAGCTCGACGATCTGACGCTCAATTTTCGCAAGCTCATCCGGGTGAATCGCAATCTCGGGTTTTTCACCAACGGCTATAACTATTTTATCCAAATAATCCCAGCGCTGATCATCGCGCCGATGTTCATGAGCGGCAAAGTCGAGTTTGGTGTCATCACGCAATCGACGATGGCCTTTGCCACCCTATTGGGTGCGTTTTCATTGATCGTGACCCAATTTCAATCGATCTCCGCATTCACGGCTGTCACGGCGCGTTTGCATTTGCTGAGCGACGCGATTGAAAACGCGCACAGCCACAAACCTTGCTCCATTCAAATCGACGAAGAACCCAACCGCGTGGCTTACGAGGATCTGACGCTTTGGGATGCCGACAAAACGCATGCGCTGATCCGCAACCTCAACCTTGAGATCAAGCGCGGTGAGTGTTGGCTCATCGCATGCGCCGATGACGCGCCAAAACTTGCTCTGTTCCGCGCGACGGCTGGTGTCTGGGAATGTGGCGGCGGTCGCATGGTGCGGCCAGGTCTCGATAATATTTTATTTTTGCCCGAGCGACCCTACCTGCCGCCCGGCACTTTGCGTGACCTTTTGCTGCGCACCGGCATGGAAAAGGTCGTCAAGGACGAGGAGATCAACAAAGTGCTTCAAGACTTGGGGCTGGATGAAACGATACGCCGTGCAGGCGGCCTTGATGCGGAGCATGACTGGGACGATGTGCTCTCGATCGGCGAGCAGCACCTGCTTTCGGTTGCGCGCATCTTCCTCGCGAAGTCCGCCTTTGTTTATCTCGATCGCCCGGGTAGCTCGCTGCCGAAGCCGCGGATTTCGATGATCCTCAACAAGCTCATCGACCAAGGCATCGGTGTTGTGATCCTCGCCAAAAACAGCGATGTCGGAGTTGATTACGACGCCTGCTTGGAAATTCGCGAAGAAGGCAAGTGGGAGATCATGCCCGGCTCAAGCGTCAAGGCCATGGCCAATCACACCGCACTGCGCGACTTGAGTTGCTGAAGCTCGCTGCGTACGGCTTACGACAAGCGAGTCTCAAAGTCCTCGTATCGGAATTCGCGAATCACTTCGATTTCGCCGTTCTCGTGCTGAAGCGCAATAGCTGGGTGTTTCACGCCGTTGAAGGTGGTGGTCTTGACCATGGTGTAATGTGCCATGTCATCAAAGACCAGCGTGTCGCCGACCTGCAAGGCTCGCGGAAACGAGTAATCGCCAATCACATCGCCAGCGAGACAGGTTGGTCCTCCGAGCCGATAGGTGTGTGAGGCTTCGATGGATTTCGGAATCGCACCTGGCGCGGATGGATCACCGGCCAGGTGATAGTTTTCATCTTTCAACATCACCGCTGGTTTGCCATCTGATGCTTCGTCATCAACGAGATACACATCTGGGCGATAGGGCATCTCCATCACATCGGGCATGTGAGCAGTCGCGGAAATATCGAGAATCGCAAGGTGATGCCCAGCAGACTCGAAGACATCCATCACCGTTGCGCGCAGCACGCCGCTGTGAATTGCGACGGCCTCACCCGGCTCGAGCCATACCTCGACGCTGAATTTTTCACGAGCCTCGCGCACGAGTCGGATCAAGCGCTCGCGATCGTAGAATGGTTTGGTGATCCAATGACCGCCGCCCATGTTGAGGTAGGTGAACTGAGGCAAGCGCAGCAAGTGCCCGAATTTTTCGTCGACTGCATCCAATGTTTTTTCGAGGTCGTCCGAGTTTTGCTCGCAGAGTGTGTGAAAGTGCAGGCCTGATATGCCGGTGAGATCGGCGCCTGCGAGTTGATCGGCCGTGATGCCCAATCGCGAGCCTGCGACGCAAGGGTCGTAGATAGGCGTGTGGCCGGTGGAGCATTCGGGATTGATGCGCAATCCGCATTGAAGCTCACCACTTACAAATCTTGGGTGAGTCATCACTTGCTCGCGAAAGCAAAACCATTGCGACAACGAGTTGAAATCGAGGTGGTGGGTGAATTCGCACAACTCGGCGATGTCAGCCGCGTTGTAGGCGGGCGAGTAGGTGATCACATGCTTGCCGAAGTGTTTTTGCGCGAGGGTCGCTTCCCACAAACCCGATGCGCAGCAACCGTCGAGATCGTCGCGCAGTGCGGGAAATGCTTTCCAACAGGAAAACCCCTTGAGCGCGAGCACCAGATGACAACCCGCCACCTTTTTGACTTCGCGAAGAATGGCACTGTTGCGTTTGAGAGCGGCGATGGAGACGACAAACATGGGCTATTTCGGAATCAAGGCCCAAACATCCCGGCGGTCGAGCGGATTTTCGCCGACAACATTTCGTTCCGAGTGAGCGATTTCCGGTTGGCGGCATCGCTGATTCATTCCCTTTCTGCCTGAAAATAAGCCCCTTTTTCGTTTCGAAAAAATAATTGAGAAAGCTATTGACGGGTGTGGGGTGAGGAAGATAGCTTCGCGGGCCGCCACGACGCAGGGCGGCCGAGAGACAGAACGTCGATCGTGGTGCACAAACACCCGATCGGCTTTTTAGTCCCCTCGAAAGAAGCTCTTTGACAGTGTGGCTTGGTGAACAGGCGGTAGTTTTTGTCCGGTCCGGCAACGGGTTGGGGCAAGATCCGACTGGTTTGATTCACCAGGAAGAGAAGAAAGATTGAATTGTGCGCTGCGCGCTTTTTGAAAGGCGCGCGGAAACGGCAAAGTTCCTTAACAGGACTTTGCCAAGGTCAATTTGGAATACGGTTCCTTTTTTAGGAAAGGAATACGCCAACCGAATTTTTTACGGAGAGTTTGATTCTGGCTCAGAACGAACGCTGGCGGCGTGTTTAAG
>JBMTCI010000154.1:0-3615 GCA_049430745.1 Luteolibacter sp.
CTTGTCGCCATCGAGCGTGAGCACGGTGACCTTGCCCTTTTGTTCGGGGAAGCGGGCGATGAGTTCCGCGTCATCGCCGAGGATGATGCGATGGCAATATTTGCGCATTTTGGGCAGAGCGAAAACACGGCCGATCGCGGGCATGCCATGAATGTTCGCCATGTAGGCCGCGCGTTTGCTGCCAAGGTACTCGGCGCCTGCCGCGTGGAGTGCGGCGTTGGCGCGCTTGCCGGTATCCATGTCGTGGCTCACGAGAAGATAGCGCAATGAGGCGGACTTGAGCTCGAAGGGTTGATCGTGCTGATCCTTGGCAGAGAAGGGGGCTATGGCTTTACCAACTTCGCAGGGTGCGGCGTTCGCCGAAATTCCAAGCACAAGGATGAGGCAAGCAACGATTCCAGTGAGACGACGGCAGGTGATTTGAAAAATATTTTTCATGCTGAAACGATACAGCACAAGCGACTCATCGGATGCAAGCTGAATGAGCTTTTGATATTCATTCTCAATAGTGAAATAAACATGCATCTTGGCGCATGTCCGCTTGCATCGCTGTCCTTCGTCGGTAGCTTCGACACACGGAATATGAAAAAGTTCATTGTATCATTCATGTGTGTAGCCGTGCTTGGATTTCAATTGGCAAGTGCCGCAAGTCTCGAGGTCGACAAGTCCCGCAGCCGCATTCAAGTCGACGCCAAGGCGACGGGTCATCGTTTCACTGGCGACCTTAAAAATTACGAAGTCGAGGTCGAGGGCGATGCGGCCTCGCTTGCGCCAGAGTCTTTCGAACTGAATTGGAAGTTCAAGGATCTGGATACCGATGATGAAAAACGCGACTCCGAGATGTTGAAGTGGTTGGGTAGTGACGATGAGAAAGGATCCTTCAAACTCGACAAGTCATGGACTGATGAAAATGGCGTTCAGCACGGCATGGGAACCCTCACGATTCATGGTGTTTCCAAAAGCATTTCATTTCCTTTCGCCGCCAAGAAGGATGGGGATTGGGTGACCATCGATGGCAAGGTTTCGATGGACTATCGCAATTTCGATCTTCCGGTCATCCGTGCGATGGCGGTGATGACGGTGGATCCGCAACTGGTGGTGCGTTTCCATGTCGTTGGAAAAATCAACTGAACTCACAACCAAGAATCACCCGATCAATGACTCCCGAGGCATGGTGGAATAGGCGTTTGGAATGGGCAAAATCGGTGATGACCGATTGCTTTACCAATGGATTTGGATCGTCCAAAAAAATTGAGCCGCATTTGGGTCTGGGGCTCACGCATTTGTTGTCGTGTCCAGGCTCCTTGGTTCGAGCGGTCACAGCGTACTTGATTGGACTTGAGATGGGTCTCGTCGACGAAGCAGCCAAAGCACTGGCATGCGGGATTGAGTACCTGCATACCGCGTCGCTAGTGTTTGATGATCTCCCTGCGATGGACGATGCCCGCATGCGTCGTGGCGTTCCTTGCCTGCATGTGGTGCAAGGTGAAACGATTGCGATCCTCGCGGCCTTGGCTTTGGTGAACCGTGGTTATTCAATGCTGTGGCAAGCAATCTCGCAGGCGCAATCCGGTGAGCGTATGCGGCGCGCGGGGGAGATGGTCGATGAATGCCTTGGTGTGCACGGCGTGATTGGTGGTCAGGCCATGGATCTCAGAGGTGTGGGCAACGATTCTTCGGTGGCTGATGTGACGGAGGTGGCTGCGCGCAAGACGGGTGACCTTTTGCGATTGGCACTGGCGCTGCCAGCCATCGTGGGCAACGGCACGGATCGTGAGATTCAATTGCTCAACCGTATCGGATTGATGAGAGGCTTGGCGTATCAGGCGGCAGATGATTTGAAGGATGTGTTGGGTGCCGAGGAAGAAACCGGCAAGACCGCTTCGCGTGATCAGACAATGGGTCGGCCAAACTTGATTCTGGCTGAGGGATTTCAGGCCACGCTGAGGCGTTTCAGTCGCTTGCGCAGGCTTGGCGATCGCATGCAAGGCGCCCTGCCAGGATCGCGCGAGCGCTGGGGTATGCTCTCACCTCTTCGCGTCACGCTTCCAGTGCGTGCCGAAATGGTCGGATCGCCAGTGATCATGAATGCCGTCTGATGGGCGATAGACACGGATGACCGCATGAGTCTTTGGCGAATGATTTTCACCAACCTGCGCCGCCACCGCGTGCGCACGCTGATCGGTGTGGCTGGCATTGCCTTGGGTGTCGCGACGATGCTGAGCGTTGTTGGATTGCTTGGCGGAGCGGTGAGGATGTTTGAGCGTATCCTTCGCAATGACTCTGAGTTGTTGGTATTTGAAAAAAATGTATCCGACCTCTTTTTCAGCAATGTTCCGGTGAGCCTTGCAGAAAAGCTTGGCGAGCAGCCTTTTGTGAAGTCCGCGCGACCTGTGTTGTTTGCGATCATCGCTGCGCCAGGTCGACCGGTTGTGACATGCTTCGGAATTTTGGCCAATGATCCGCGTCTCGTCGGAGCGGAATGGATCGGCGGCAATGCATCCGACTTTCGTGACGATGCTCGCGGCGTGGTGTTGGGTGAGCGGGCAGCTGACTTTCTTAGTGCGAAAGCTGGTGGATCGGTGACGCTGGGTCAGGAAGATTGGTTGGTGCTCGGAGTGGTGCGCTTGGAGAATGGATTTGAAAATGGTGGCGTGTTCATGCCTCTTGCCGAATGTCAGCGCGCCTTTCACAAGGATGGAGTTTGCTCGGTAGTAACGGTAGCTTTGGCGGATGGAGCGAAGTCGGTTGATGTGAAAGACTGGGTCAGCAGCAACCACCCGCGCATGACGGCATTGGAAAACGAGGAATTCAGCCGCAGTTACTCGCAGTTTCGCATCATGAAAACCACCGCGTGGGTGGTCGGTGCTTGTGCGTTTTTGTTGGGTGGATTGAGCGTGACCAACACGATGATCCTTTCCGTCTTTGGCCGCATTCGTGAGTTGGCGATTGCACGGGTTTGCGGTTTTTCGCGAAGACAGGTGGCATGGATGATTTTTGGCGAATCGGTGTTGATTTCGCTCATGGGGATTGCGGCCGGATGGTTGTTGAGTTCGGTGGGTCTGCATTTGCTGCGCGAGGTGCCGCAACTTCAGGGATACATCGAACCGACCATTGGCTGGGTCGAACTGACGGGTGCGGCAGCACTTGCCATGATCACCGCCTTGGCAGGAACTCTTTACCCCGCATGGGTCGCTGCACGGCTTGATCCTGCAAGTGCTTTGAGATTCGAATGAAAACCGACCAACCAATATCGGCAATGCATGTGGTCGTGAGGGACGCATGGAAAAGCTTTGATCGCGGAAGGATCGAGGTGCTGCGTGGCATTGATATCGAGGTGGCGCACGGCGAAGTGGTGGCCTTGCTGGGATCATCGGGCTGTGGCAAGTCGACCTTGCTCAATGTCATTTCGGGTCTTGAGCCGATCGATCGTGGGGAAGTGCGGGTGGATGGCCGCACAGTCGGTGATGAGTCAACACGCATCGGCTTGTTGCGGCATCACATTGGTTATGTGTTTCAACTTCATCACCTGATGCCCGATCTCACGCTGCGCGAGAACTGCCTTGTGCCGGTGGTGGCAGCACGAGGCGACCGCAAAAAAGGCATGGAGCGCCT
>JBMTCI010000155.1:0-3595 GCA_049430745.1 Luteolibacter sp.
GTTGTTGGCTCGGCGGGTTGTTTTCTTGGGGTTGATCCATGGGATAAGAGCTAGTCCTGCAAGCTGCCATTTCGCCAGTTCTACGGTTGTCATCCTTATGACAACCCAAGCACCAGAATCCAATTGCTACGCCCGAGGGGCGTGTTAATCTCTCCCCGACATCAAGAGAGTCCTGCAGCCATGCAGGACCAGCTACCTGGCGGGGACGCTAAGGTGCTTCCGCGATCCAAATAGGGTCGCGGGATGTGGGAGTGGGACCAGACAGACCCACCCAACAAAAAATCCAACCGGAATTTTCCGACGCCTGCTCTGATGTCATTCGGGGCAGGCGTCTTCATTTTTCGGGGCTCTTGGTGTCGTGAATCCAAACCATGACCAAACCAATGAGCACAACCATCCCATCACTATCACGCCGTCAAAAGACTGACGGACTCAACCATCACCTCTGGAACAACCACGGCAGCTGGTGGTTCCACGGCACCGTCCACAAACCCGACGGAACCGCCGAAAGAGTGCGCGTCAACCTCGCTACTCGCGACGAAGCACAAGCCCGGCGCAAGCGCGACAACATCATTTCCCGCTTCAGCGCATGCTGATCTCCCAAACCACAACCCCAAATTCCAAGACCATGAAAACAACCAATTATCAATTCACCAGTGAATCCGTATCGGAAGGACATCCCGACAAGGTGGCCGACCAAATCTCCGACGCCATCCTCGACGCCTACCTTGCGCGCGACCCGCAATCGAAAGTGGCATGCGAATGCCTCATCACCACAGAGCGGCTCGTTATCGCCGGCGAGGTAAAGTCGAATGCCTGCATCAATGTCGAGAAGATCGCCCGCAAGGTGATCGCCGACATCGGCTATACCTCCGAGGAGTTGGGCTTCGATGCGCAAAAAGCCACCATCCACAACCTGCTCCACGAGCAAAGCCGCGAGATCAACGAAAGCGTGATCGATGGCGGTGCTGGTGATCAGGGCCTTGTCTTTGGCTACGCCACGGACGAATCGCCCGAGTTGCTACCGCTTCCGATCCTCATTTCCCACCGCCTCGTTGAGGCCCAGGCGAAATTCCGCAAGGACGGCAGCATCCCATGGCTGAGGCCCGATGCGAAAAGCCAAGTCACCATCCGCTATGTCGACGAAGTGCCAACCGCCGTGGAAAAGGTCGTGCTTTCAACCCAGCATGACCCGGACGTTGACCAGAATGAAATCCGCCAAACGGTCATCGAAAAAATCATCCAGCCGGTGATCGACCAGTACCTGCCTGGAAGTAAGCCTCAATTCCTCGTCAACCCATCCGGCAGTTTTGTGGTCGGCGGTCCGCATGGAGACACGGGCCTTACTGGCCGCAAGATCATCGTCGACACCTACGGCGGCAGTTGCTCGCACGGCGGTGGCGCCTTCTCGGGCAAGGATCCGACCAAGGTCGATCGCTCGGGTGCCTATGCCGCACGCCATGTGGCCAAGCATGTGGTCGCCGCTGGTCTGGCAAAACGCTGCACGGTGCAGATCTCTTACGCCATTGGTGTGGCCGAGCCCACCTCCTTGCTCATCGATACCCACCGCACAGGCATTGTCTGGGATCGCCTCATCGAGTCGAAAGTCTTCGCGCTCTTCGATCTCACGCCGAAGGGAATCATTAGCCGCCTCGGTCTTGATCGGCCGATCTACAGCCGCACCGCCTCGTATGGCCACTTCGGCAAGCTTGATCTGCCCTGGGAGCAAATCGATCCCGACATCGTCGAGTCGCTCAAAGGTCTTTTGGCTGCCAAGCGCAAGAGCACCTTCAACGGACGCGTGCTCGCGATATCGCCGACAATCAACCTGCGTCTCAAGACGGTCATCGGCTCGGGCACCATCAAGTGCTGGCACGAGGACAAGGGTCCGCTCTTCTTCGAGCCTTCCACCCGCGCATGGAAAGCACTCGACGGCCCGACACCGGAAAAGCCTTTCGATTTCGATGAGGCAGACCTCGCCGATGTCGAAAGCGCCCTGCTCGATTACAACGAGAAACGCCTCGCCTACTTCAGACAAGCACAAGCCTCGGTCAACGAGCAAGTGCGCCACACCCTGCCATCAAAAAACACACCTGCATAACACCATGAAAAAAATCATCCAACTGCTCGACACCTTCCGCGACGCCCAGACCATCTTCTTACACAACGAGATGAACAGGCTCGCTGAGTTCAGCGACGAAAAACTCGTGGCTCATTACAACCAAACCTTCGAGAATGCCCTCAGCACCTCGGAGAATTCCTTGGAAGCTTTCCGCGCCCAAGGCTATGAGTTCACCCGGCGCTTCGGGCTCAGCCCCGTTGCCTATCCCGAAGAAAAAGTCCTGCAGGCCTCCGGGCCGATCCAATCGGCGGATAACGGATGGAGCTATCTCGTGGCGGATGACCCCAACACGCCACCTGTCATCGATCGCTCACCCCTGATCGATGAGCGGCCCATACGCGAGGTCGCGCCCCCGGGTTTCAACCACAGGCTTTACTGGACGATTCGCCTCAATCGGGACCCGGAGTTTGCCAACATTCGCTTCAAACGATTGGAAAAGGGATATCCGCCATCGGTCCAATTCCCAACGGAATCAATTGATATCGTCGATTACGACGTGTTCTACGACAACGAACCGGACAGGCTGCCATTTTTCGTCGGCTCCCAATTCGGGCTACAGCCGTTCAAGGCTGAACACAGCAAGTATTTGGAAGGAAAGTACGATACGGTGCGTGTGGCCGTTCTTGGGAGATCGGCGCTTAGCGGCCATGTCGCCGGGTTGAGCATTTACGAAATCCAATGGATTCATGACGAACCAAAGTCGGCATATCGCGTTTGGAAAAAGATCCGCGAAATCAGAAAATATCCCAACGAATGAATCGACCAATCCATCAACCCTACCACCACCATGTCCCAACCACTTGAACTCAATCAATTCGCGCAACTCCTTCAAACGGATCCAGCCGTCATCGAAGCGCTTGCCAAACATGACAACCCGAGCTTCGAGGACTTCCTCGGATCGGGGGAACTCGAAGACCTCGTGAAAAACGATTCCGTTACCGTCGATACCATCGAGGCCGCCGGCGGCTACGAGCATTACTTCAACATCGAAATCCAATCCTTCGGACCGGTCTACTGGATCCAGGCTTCCGAGTTCGATGACATCGGGTACTTCGGCAGCGAAAAGGAGGCGGAGGCATTCGCCCGCGAGGAGTACGCCACCTACATCGAAACCCTCGAGGAACTTCAGCAGGAGGACGAGGAAGAGGAAGAAGAGGAGGACTGAACGCGCCCTCCTTTATGACAACCCAAACACCAGAATTCGATTGCTCCGCCCAAGGGGCGTGATTAATCTCTCCCCGACATCTAGAGTGTTCGGCTGCAATGCTGGACCAGCAACCTGGTAGAGATGCCAAGGTGCTTCCGCGAGAAAATCGCGGGATGTGGGAGTGGGACCAGACAGACCCACCCAACAAAAAATCTCACCGGATTTTCCGACGCCTGCTCTGATGTCATTCGGGGCAGGCGTCGTTTTTTTCCGGGGCTCTTGGTGTCGTGAATCCAAACCATGACCAAACCAATGAGCACAACCAT
>JBMTCI010000156.1:0-3591 GCA_049430745.1 Luteolibacter sp.
GGCACGCGGGTTGATGAATCATTTCAAATGCGATGCGGCGTTTGTCAGGACTTCACGCATGTGATGTTGGCGATGTGCCGCGCGCTTGGCGTGGCTGCGCGCTACGCGTCGGGATACCTTTACAATGGTCCGCGCGACACGCTGGTCGGCGCTCAAGCCTCACACGCGTGGTGCGAAGTTTATCTGCCTGCGGCGGGGTGGATCGGGTTTGATCCCACCAACAACACGCTCGCTGATGAGCGATATGTAAAAGTCGCGGTTGGCAGGGATTATGACGATGTGGCACCGGTCGTCGGGACTTATCACGGTCATGCCCACTGCCGCATGGAGGTCCATGTGGAGGTGGAAAAAATCTGATCCCGCGTGTCGGGATGATTTTCAAAATGGCTTGGCCAAACCGAGCCACGCGGATGCCGCAGCGGCGGCGAGGCTGATCACCAGCACAACCGAGGCGGGCATGATCTTGCGCTTGGCGAAGAGCGGCGCGATTCCAAGCAGCAGCCAGAGGCCGATTTTCACCATCCACCAATGCTGATCCATCGGCGGTTTCTTGAGCATCGCGAAGCCGACCAGCAGGATTAGCACGAGTGAAACGCCGTGCAGGATGGATGCCGCTTTTTGGCGCGAGCCAGCAAGCAGGGTCGAGCCGAGCGAAGCAAAGAGCGCGAAGGCGGCGGCGAGATGCAATGTTTTGAGAATGGCGAGGTCCATGGCTGCAAGTGTGTCTGCAATGCGGCGCAGGGTTCAAGCACGGAAGATGCGCATAATGCTCTAATTTATCGCTTCTCAATTCATTCCCAAGCTCGCAACTTGTCATCCACCTTCATGAAATCCATTGCTCTTTTCCTCGCGCTGGCCCTGCCCGCCGCCGCGACCAATGTGGTATTCATCATGGCCGATGACCTCGGTTACATGGATACGGGTTTTAACAATCCGCAGACATTTTACGAAACCCCCAACCTCGACCAGCTTGCCAAACAGGGAATGCGTTTCACCGCAGGCTACGCGGCATGCCCCGTGTGCTCGCCAACGCGCTCATCGATTCTCACCGGTCAATACCCGGCGCGCACACGCAACACCGACTACTTCGGAGCGCCCAATGGATTTGAGAAACTTCCGTCGCAAGCGATGGATCCGAAGTCGGGGGACTACGGCAAAAATGCGAATTACCCAGTGCTGCCCGCTCCTTACCTCAACCGCCTCGCCGAATCACACACGACGCTTGCGGAAGCCTTCAAGGCCAAGGGCTACGCCACCATGCACGCTGGCAAATGGCACCTCGGCTCCAAAGGCTCATTGCCCGAAGATCACGGATTCGACATCAACATCGGCGGCACTCATCTGGGCGGACCCTATGGCGGCAAGTGCTACTTCTCGCCCTACGGAAATCCGAAAATTCCGGATGGCCCGCCTGGCGAGCATCTGCCCGACCGCTTGGCGACCGAAGTTTCCAAGTTCATCACCGCAAACAAGGACAAGCCATTCTTTGTCTACCTTCCGTTTTACTCGGTTCACACGCCGCTAATGGGGCGTCCTGATCTCGTCGAAAAATACGAAAAAAAACAGCAGAAGCTCGGACTCAAGGCCGCGTTTGCTTCGGAGCCTCCGCGTGAAAATCGCACGGTTCAAGAGCACGCGATTTACGCGGCGATGGTGGAGGCCATGGACGAGGCCGTCGGCAAGGTCGTTAAGGCCATCGATGACAACGGCCTGACGAATGACACCATCGTTGTTTTTTTCTCCGACAATGGCGGGCTCTCCACCTCTGAGGGATCGCCCACTTGCAACCTTCCTTTTCGTGCTGGCAAGGGATGGACATACGAGGGCGGCATTCGCGAGCCACTCGTGGTGCGCTGGCCCGACAAGGTGAAGCCTGGCAGCACCTGTGACACGCCTGTCATTTCCACGGACTTCTATCCGACCTTGATCGAGGCCTGCGGTTTTCCACTGATGCCGGAACAACACATCGATGGAGTCAGTTTTGTCGATGTGCTCAAAAACCCATCGTTCAAGCACGAACGCGCGCCTCTTTTCTGGCACTATCCGCATTGGGGAAATCAGGGCGGCATTCCTTCATCTGCCATTCGCGACGGTGACTGGAAACTCATCGTGTTCTATTTCAAAAAAGAACCCGAGCTCTACAACCTTGCGGATGACCCAAGCGAGCGACACAACCTCGCTACCAAAAATCCTGCCAAGCTCAATGAGCTGAAAACCGAACTCGATGCCCATCTCAAGGAAACCGATGCCCTCATGCCGATCAGCAATCCGAATGCGACGATGTCATTCGACAACTGGTGACCGCGCGGCCTAAACGGCGCATTTGTCACGCCGGCTGTTGTTGCGAAATGCAATGAAGTGTGCCGCCTTCCTCGACGAGCTCGAGGCAGTCGATGCCGGTGACTTTGCGATCGGGGAACAATTCGCGGATCATGCCGAGCGCGCGGTCGTCGTTTTTGGGCTGACGAAATGTCGGCACGAGCACGCCGCCATTGACGATGAGGAAATTCACATACGAGGCCGGCAAAACCGGCAGTCTCCAACCGGGGATTTCGCAGGCTTCGGGCAAGGGGATTTCGATGACCTCGAACGTGCGATGGTCGGGTCCATGAAACGATCGCAGCCGCGCGAGGTTGTCGTCGAGCACCGCGCGGTTGGCCGATTGCGAGGAGCTCTCGACGCAGGCAAGAATGGTGGTTTCGTTGACGAATCGCGCGAGGTCGTCGATGTGGCCATCGGTGTCGTCGCCGACGATGCCTTGCTTGAGCCAGAGGATGTCGGTGACGCCGAGGCCCTCGCGCAGTTTTTGTTCGATCGTCGCACGGTCGAGTTGCGGATTGCGGTTGGGGTTGAGCAACACGGCCTCGGTGGTGAGAAGTTGTCCGCAACCGTTCACCTCGACAGCGCCGCCCTCGAGGATCATGCCTCCCGCGAATGAACGCATGCCGAGCGATGCGGCAACGAGCGACGGAATGGCATTGTCGAGATCCCATGGCGGAAACTTTCCACCCCAAGCATTGAACTCCCAATCGGTCAGCGCCACCTCGCCGGTTTCCTGATGCTTCACAAAGATCGGCCCGTGATCGCGGCACCACACGTCATTGTGCGGATGATCAAACAACTGCACCCGCTCGGGCACTGCTTTCGCGCGGTTGCATGCGGCGCTGATCGACGCATGAGATTCTTTTGGCGCGTTGATGCGTACGATTTCGTGATTCGAAATGGCGGCGGCGATCTCGGCGAATTTCGCGTGAATCGAATCGCGTTTGGATCCGCCCCAGTGGCGTGGGTCATCCACCGGCCATGACAGCCATACCGCCTCTTGGGCGGACCACTCGGCGGGCATGCAAAATCCTTCGGCTGCGGCGGACATGCGCGGATGCTGCATCGGCGTCGGCCACTTGATCCAGTCGGTAATTCGCTTTTCATGACGCCACCCCGGTAGGGCGTCGCGGCCTCGCGGCGCCGATTCATTGAGGAATGATTCACCGCCAAGACACCAAGGTCGCCAAGGGAAGAAGGATCGTGGATCGTGGATCGAAGAAGCCGTTTCTTCCTCGTGGCTGGAGCATCTTGCTCCAGGCCGTCCAT
>JBMTCI010000157.1:0-3581 GCA_049430745.1 Luteolibacter sp.
AGCGCTCCCAAAATTCCGGCCTGCTGACCGAGAGCGGGAGGAACGATGTAATTTTCTCCGTCCGCGTAGCTAAAATACCCAGCTGACAACTGGCGAAAACGAGCTTCGACCTTGGCGTGGAAGCCCTCAGCTTGCGAAACCCCGCCGCCAATCACGACGCGGGAGGGCGCCGCGATCGCCGCCAGCGCCAGAACGCCATGGGCGAGATACCAGGCCTGCACATCCCATGCCTTGTGATCGGCCGGCAACGCAACGGCCTCCGTGCCCCAGCGGGCGGCGATGGCCGGACCACTGGCAAGTCCTTCGAGGCAATTGCCGTGGAAAGAACAAACGCCGGCAAAGTCGTCACCCGGAAATGACGGGACCTTGAAGTGGCCGACCTCCGGGTGCAGCGCCCCGTGAAGCAATCGTCCGCCCGAGAGAATGCCCGCGCCAATTCCGGTGCCGATGGTGATGTAAACGACATCCCCCAAGCCGCGGGCCGCACCCATGCGGCTTTCGGCAAGCGCCGCCGCGTTCACATCCGTTTCGATGACCAATCGGCAATCGGGAAATGCCGAGCGCAGGCAGGCGGAGATGGAGAATCCCTCCCATCCGGGTTTCGGAGTGGCCAGCATGCGGCCATAGTCATCGCCCTTGTCGGCGAGCATGATCGGACCAAAGGCCGCGACTCCCAGGGCTTCGGGAACTCCGCGCTGACGAATCCATTCGATGGCAACCGCGAGAGTGTCCTGTGGGTTGGTTGTGGGATAACGAAACTCCTCGATGAGTTTCCCATTTCCATCACCCATGGCGACCACCGTCTTGGTGCCACCGAACTCGATGCCTGCGATCATGAAATTTGACAAATGATTGGATTGAAAAAGCGACCCGCATGATCAGACAGGTCGCCCATCCGCGGAAGGCGCGGAATCATTCTCAACTTTTGTCCGCTTTCAAGACGCGCGTGAAAAAACTGACCGCTTCATCGACGGATTTGGCATTCATGACATTGTGGCCAAGGTCGGGAACCATTCTCAATGTCATCGGAGCGCCGACTTTTTTCAACGATTCGGCAAAAGCCATCGCCTGACCGGGTGGCACGAGGTCATCCAGTTGACCATGGACAATGTGGATCGGCGGAACTCCGGCATGCACATAGGAAGTGGGGCTTGCCATGCGCGCAAACTCGCCATCATAGCCATTGCTCGGGAAAAACTTCCAAAGAGGACGATCCCCCGCGTTGTGCATCATCGAAGTCTTCGGCCACTGTCCGCGATCGCGATCGAGGTCGGCGGGAATGGCCCAGCACACGGCGGCTTGCACGCTTAGGGGCTGCTGCGCGTCAGGTGAAAAACGCTTTTCATTTCCAGTGCACGCCATGAGTGCCGCGAGATGCGCGCCAGCGGAATGACCAAGTGTGCCCACGCGATTGGAATCGATGCGGTAAGTGTCGGCGCGTTGACGAAGGTATGCCAACGCGGCATTGCAATCTTCGATCTGCGCAGGGAACGGCGCATCACCCGTCAGGCGATAATTGATGGATGCCAACGCAAAACCTTTGGGCAAAAATTTCAGCGCGAGGTTGATGCCGGATTCCAACTTGTCACCGCTGTGCCAGCCACCGCCATGAATCCAAAACACCAAGGGGAATGGTCCTTCGCCTGCAGGCACATACAAGTCGAGAGTCTGCACCGAATCCGGCTTCGTGCCGGGTTTGGTCCCGGGGACATAAGCGACATCGAGATGGTGACTGCTGCCTTTGGGCAGCTTGGCGATCAGGCTTTGAACCTTTGGCGGAAGAGCCTTGGTGGCCTCGGGCGCTGGCGCGGTTTCACCAATGGCGATCATGGAAAGGCTCGCCAAGCTCAGCAGAGTCATGCAGGTGGGGTTTTTCATGTGCGAATCGTCTTATGGATGAGACATGCCGATGCGCCAACACTCAGTCGGCGTTTTTGTTGAGGGGTTTGTCCACGACTTTTGAAGGTGAGAAATCAACCGCCTTTTCACCACCGCGACCGCGCAGTCGTTTGTCATTGCAGCCGCCTTTCGGTTGATTGAGCGGAATGTCCATGCCGCCGAGTTCCCCCATCATGCGGTAGAGTTCGTCCTCCATGCGATTGGCCTCTTTGCCGCGCACGGGATCATTGATCAGATTGCGCGACTCGTCGGGATCGGCGCTGAGGTCATAAAATTCATCCGTGTCCCATAGCCCGTAATAGGTGATGTACTTGGCCGTAGGCGTGCGCAGGGCAAAGGTGGTGGGCGTTTGCGGAAAGTTTTTCTCCCAGTAGTACACATAGAGGAAACGATCGCGCCACGAGATGTTCTCACCGCGAAGCAGCGGCAGAAAACTGGTGCCATCCATGTGCGACGGCGTGCGCAGCCCCATCGCCTCCATCACCGTTGGGCCGACATCGATATTGGCGATCATCTGATCAAGCACCGTGCCTTGTTTGATCAGCGCCGGGCACTGCGCAAGCATCGGCACGCGCATGGAGGTTTCGTAAGCCACGCGCTTGTCGATGAGCCCGTGCTCGCCAAACATGAAACCGTTGTCGCCCATGTAGATCACCAGCGTTTCGTCGTAGATCCCCATGTCCTTAAGCTGCTGAAGCACGCGGCCGATGCTATCGTCGACCGAGCGCAGCGTCTCGCAGTAGCGCTTGTAGTATTGCTCAATGTCGAGCTCGCTGTGATAGGGGAAGTCGACTCCGTGCCATGAATTTCGCTGATCACGCAACCAGCGCGGCTTGAGCAGGTCGCCGGGAGTCGCTTGCTCCGATGCGGGGCGCTGGAATACAAAGTCCTTCAAGCTATTCTCATACTTTTCCTCGGGTGTGAAATTCGCATGCACCGCCTTGTGCGAGAGGTAGAGGAAAAACGGTTTCTCTGCCGGCTTCTGCTGCTTGAGCCAGTCGATCGCATAATCCGTGAGCTCGGTGGTGATATACCCCTTTTGCTTCACTCGCTTGCCATCCACATTGAGCGTGTAGTTGGGGTTGGGCGGCAGGTATTCCCCCTGCCCTGCAAAGCTCACCCAACGATCCCAGCCTGGCTGCGGACGATCGCTTGCCCCACCCATATGCCACTTGCCGATGAAGCCAGTCGCGTAGCCGGCTTTTTGCAGATACTGCGGAAAATAAACCGTGCCCGGTGGGATCGGTCGGTTGTTGTCGATCACCCGATGGCGAAATGTGTAAAGCCCCGTGAGAATCGAAGCACGGCTTGGCGAGCAAAGCGCGGTGGTGACGAGCGCATTTTTGATGTAGGCGCCGTTCTTCGCAAGCGAATCCATCACCGGCGTCTTGGCGAATGGATGACCCAAAAAACTCATCGCGTCGAAGCGGTGATCGTCGGAAAGGATGAAGACGACATTGCGCGGCTTCGCGCCGGCGATGGATTCGGGCACAACCTTGTCCGGCACGGCAGTGGCTGCGGACAATGCGGAGGGGGCTAAAATCAAGAGGAGTTTGAAGAAGTTTTTCATGACAATTTGGGATGGGATCGAAATGGAATTTCAGTGCGGACGGCTTGCGGGTGAATTGTCGCGCAGATTGTAAAGCTGACAAGAAGCATCGCCAAGCCGTGGTTGCGGGGAT
>JBMTCI010000158.1:0-3573 GCA_049430745.1 Luteolibacter sp.
TCCTTGCCGATGAGTCGCACCGCTTCGGGATCGGGGATGATCGTGACCTGCACGCCGGCGGCAGGCGTGATGACGGCTTCGCGTGGAGCGTGATCGCGTGAGAATCGTGATTTGCCGCGGGCACCGCGATCGTCGCGACGCTCACGAAATTCGCGGCGCTCGCGTTGCGGGACATCGCCATCGGCGCGCGTGTCGTGCTTGCGCTCTTTTTTGGCATGCGTTTTCGCCGGCTCCGCGGCATCACGCGCCCACGAAGGGCCGAGCGCGAAACTCGAAAGAAGGCCGGTGAGTGATTCTTTGTCGGGACTGCTCACGGTGCGAATTGTAGATAGCGGATTTGAAAATGACAAACTTCGCGTTGGGTCAATTTGATGCCCCCGAACTGGCGCTCAGCATGCCAATCACGCGTTGGGTCGCACCTTGGTGCGCCGACAAAATGCGGCTCGCGCGTGTGGTGAGTTGCTGGGCTTCATGCGGATCGATCGCGCGTCGGATCGCATCGACAAGTTGCGCGTGACTAATGGCTTGAATGCAGGCATCCGCCGCGACGAGTCTGGTGGCGAGCGGCTCGAAGTTTTCCATGTGCGGCCCAAAGATCACAGGGCGTTCGGCAAGAATCGCCTCGGCTGGATTTTGTCCGCCCTTCGAGAAGAAACTTTTTCCGATGATCACCACATCGGCGAGAGCGGTCCATTCGCCCAACTCTCCGGTGGTATCGATGAGAAACACGGCGGATGATTCGTCGGGCCTTTGACTCGCATCGAATTGCGAGCGGGCGTTGACCGTGAATCCGGCAGCTTCCAAATCTCGGGTCGCGCTGTCGCGGCGTTCCGCGTGTCGCGGCGCGATTACGGGCAAGGCGTGTGGTGCGGCATCGCGAATCGCATTGCCGATCCATGCGTCTTCGCCGGCGTGCGTGCTGGCGGCGAGCACGACCGAGCGGGCATGACCGAAGGCATCGAGCATGTCTTGGAAGGCTTGCCTGCGCGCGGGAGCAGTTCCACTGCCCGGATCGAACTTGATGCTGCCAGTGAGGTGGATCGCATCCGCTGCGACACCGAGTTCGCGCCAGATCGATTCATCCTGCGCCTCTTGGATTGCGACCGCGTCGAGGCAGGAAACAAAGGGACGAAGCCATTTCGCGAATCGATGATAGCGGCGGCTTGAGCGCGGCGACATGCGGGCATTCACCAGCGAAATGGGAATCGAGCGATTGCGGCATGCGAGCAGCAGGTGCGGCCAGAGCTCGCCTTCGATGAGCACGATGCTCGATGGCTCGAAGCGATTGAGGTAACGCGTGATCATCGATGGAAAATCCAAGGGCGAGTAGGCGACGCGGACTTGGGCGATCTTGGCATCGCTTGCGACCGCGTGTCCGGTGGCGGTGCCGGTGGCGAGCACGAATCGTTGTTGCGGATGTTGCGCGAGCCATTCGCGGATCAGTTTGAGCGCGATCAGAGTTTCGCCGACGCTGATGGCGTGGATGTGAATGGCGCCACAGGGTTCCATTTCGGCATCGGTGCCGTAGATGGCGATACGTTCGCCGAGGGGCGTTCCCAGTCCGCCGCGTCGCAGCATTTTAAAGATCCACGCCGGGAAAGCCGCGATGAACAAACATGGCAGCGTCACGCGGTAGATCAGCAGCGCGAGGAATTTCCGCATGATGAGAAAGTTATTAGGCGTTTGCCGGGTGCGCGTAAAGCAGGACCGCGCTGCCGCCGTACTCGCGGCGATCGATGAGGCTTAGCGCCCCGCCATCGGGCGATGCTTGATGAGTGGAAATTTCCGCAACAAAGCATCCATTGGGTGCGAGGCGCGCGGCGATGAGTCCGCTGGCGAGCAGGTCGCCGATGTGGTCCTTGTCGCCGTGGTGTTGCCAGTAGGGAGGATCGGCAAAGATCAGATCGTAAGTCGCCGTGTCGCGTTTGAGAAACCCATGCACATCGGACTTCGTGACACGGCCGCCGCTCAGTTTGGTTTTTTCCAGATTTTCCTGAATGACCATATTGGCTTGGCGGTGTTCATCGACAAAGGTGCAACTGCGAGCGCCGCGGCTCAACGCTTCGAGGCCGATCGCACCCGATCCGGCGAAGAGGTCGAGCACGCGTGAGTCATCGACCTGATCGCTGAGGATCGAGAAAATCGCTTGGCGCACAAAGTCGGTGGTCGGTCGCGCCACTGCCTGCGGCACCTTGATCGCGAGGCGGCCCGCCTTGCCGGCGATGATTCTCATGTGAGTTTGAAATGTGTTGAGCGCGTGGGTTCGGCGTTTCGCTCAGCCCTTGTCCTTGGTGTCGGATTTTTTCGCGGCGGGAGCGGACGATTTGATGGGGAAGCGGATCACTAGGCTGCGGTCGAGCAAGCGGGTGCCTTCGGTTGAAACTTCCTGCGCGCGATAAACGAGCAATCCGAAAGGCTTGTTGGTGAATCGGCCGACGGCGAAGTTTTCTTTGGTCTTACCGAGGCCCGTGTCTTCTTCCAATTTCCACTCGCGACCCGTCCATTCGCCGAGAATGCTGGAGGCTTCGGCCTTGATGTCTTCGATGCGCTTGAGTTTGCCGTTTGGCGAATGAAACACATCTTCCTTCGGGTTGAAGCGCAAGGTTGAGATCGCGCTGGCTTCGCCGGTGGCGGTGATCGTCCAGTTGTTGCCAGTCGATGGGCGAAGCACAAGCGTCACATCGCCGAGGGGCTTGAACTCGCGCTTGCCCCAGAGCGCGAGGTACTCGGCATATTCCTGTTGGGTGAGGCCGAGGCGTTGATCGAAGGGGAGTGGAATGCCCGGCTTGGATTTGGCGGAAAATTCGCGAAACCACTTGGGGTCCTTGCGCGCGGCGGCTTCGACCTTGGCGACAAATTTGTCGATCTCGCGCGGAGGCATCACCATGCCGATCTGACCGCGTTTGGGCGCGTTGGGTTCAAGCAATCCCTTGAACGCGTCGGGCAAGTCGGCGGCGGATGCATGCACGGCAAGAACGAGCGCGATGAGTATCTGGAATGGTTTCATGGTGGTATCTGGTCCGAGCATGGAGTTGTTGAATCACGAACTCAAGCAGTGAATCCTCAGGGTTCACCATTGGGAAAAATCCCACGGATCGGTGTTTCGATGCGCTCGTCCATCCAGCGCTCGAGCGCCGCGCGCATGGGTGCAAGCACCTCTGGGCGCGAGTCGGCGATGTTGTGTTCGCCGTGTGGATCTTCGCGGTTGTCGAAGAGTCCGAAGTGCCGTCCGCCATCGGCTGTGGGCGTGCAAACGATTTTCCAGTGCGCGGTTCTCAGGCAGCGTTGCTTTGCATCAACCAGCGCCTCACGGTACTCGGGTTTGAGAACAAACTGATAGTTGAAACTTTTGTCGATGAAGGTCATCTCGTCCATCGGTGGGAGTTTCGGCCGTGTGACTCCATTCACGCTGAACTGGATGAATGGAAATCCGGTTTCACCATAAAACGGGCGGTTCGTTGGGATTTCATCGCCGCGCAACCATGGTGCAAAACTTTGCCCTTCCCAATCGGGTGCTCGTGGAATGCCGACGAGGTCGGCAATGCTTGGCGCGACATCGACAAGGCGGACTGC
>JBMTCI010000159.1:0-3568 GCA_049430745.1 Luteolibacter sp.
GTGACTCATAAATATTACCGTATGGTTATACTTGCAAGTAAAAAAATTCGTGTCAGAATTTTAACCGAAATGAAGCTCTCATTCAATCAACTCGAACGCGTGGCTGGTATTTTCCGTGCCTTTGGCGAACCGACCCGTCTGGCGATTCTGCAGGAACTCAAATCCGGCGAACTCAGTGTTTCGGCCATCGTCGAGCGCATTGATTCGAGTCAGGCCAACATCTCCAAACAGCTCAAGGTCCTGCACGAGGCCGGCCTGGTCACGCGCCGCAAGCAATCCACGCAGGTGCTCTACGCGATCTCCGGCCCGATGGTGTTCAAGGTCTGCGCGCTCGTGTGCGACAAGCTCAACCACGACACGCGCATGGCAGCGAAGTTGAAATTTTAGTTGGGCACGGGCGGAAGCAAGGCCTTCGGAATGTCAGGAAAACGGTTCCTTGCTTCGATGCGTGTGCCAATGTCGCCGGACCATCCATAATAAAGGGTCGTCCACTTCCCATCGATTTTCCGCAGGATGGCGAGGAAATCCAGTTCGACCTCATCAATCACATCCTCAGAAAATGGTTTTCCATTTTTCGGGCTCACCTTCCCTTCCAACTTGGCCCAGTCCTGATAGACCTGCGCCGATCCGGTGAAAATGACCTCGGTCTTGGCGTGTTTCGACACAGGTCCACGCATGGCATCCATGATGGCCTTGCGTTCGGGGCTGCCGATCTTGGGTTCTGTGATCTTGTCGGCTTTTGAAGATTTGGCTGCTGGTGCGGCTGTGTTCGCGGGTCCGCTTTTTTCATAAAGAGTTCCCTCTCCCTCGGTGGCTGAAAGATTTTCAAAGGAGCTTGGCGAAGCCATCCGAATCTTGAAGGTATAGCTGCCCTTGGGATGGGAATGCGAAAGCTCATCGCCGACCAATTTCCATGTGCCTGAAACTTTGCTGACATCACCCTCGCCAGCCCCGGATCCTCTCACAACTTCTGTCACGCTCACAAAGGTGCCATCCGCTTTGTAAGTGACCGTGTCCGAATAGCGGCCGTAGCTTGTGATCCATTCTCCGACCATCTCTGGCGAAGCGATCAATGAAGTGACCGAAAGGCACGCGGCGATAAACAAACGGGTGATGCATGTGGGTGTTTTCATGGTGTCGAGCGTGGCGGAACAGCCACATAGTCCATGCGAATACACAAGATAAGGATCTTAGCCAAGAAATTAAATTCAAACGACTGCCAAGTTGATCCCGCGCTTCATCAGCCGTTAGCCCCGAGCATTTCCTCGATCTTCTTTTCCGAGATCTTTGTCGGACAAGGCAGATCAGGTGCGAAGACCGCCACGCGCCAGTCCTCGAGCATGAAGCCGACTTCCCAATGCGCGGGATTAAGCGGATCTTTTTTCCATCGTGCATGCCATGGTTCCCACAGTCGACGCACGCGCTGCATTTTTTCGAGATCCTTTGCCAAGGGCAGTGATTTGATCCTCCCCAATCGCGAGCGGATCGCCTTAAGTCGACGCGGGTAATCGAGCAGTCGCTCGTATCCCGCGCGCCATGCAAATCGCTCACGAAACAGCCAATCGAGTTGTTCATCGATATCATCCGCTATCACACCAATGTTTCGATCGCTGCGGTGCTGTTCCACCCAGGCGCGAATTTCGCTCAAGATTTCGACGATTTCATCAAGTGCTTTGCCGATAAGTACGGCTGCATCATGCCAATGCCCTCTGCGTGATTTGCCAAGTTCGCGAAATCCATCCGGCGATCGCGGAAAAATTCCATCAGCCACACCTTCGGCGGTCAGCATGAGCAAATCGGCGATCGCCGTGCCGCCATCGCCGAGTCGTGGCAACTCGACCTTGGTCATCAAGCCGATGGGAAATTTTTTTCGCAAGTGATCGACCTCGATCGCATGAGCGATACACAGCAATCGCGCGCCGCCAGCCCGATGCGATTCACGCGCTTCGTGATCGTTCACAAAGGCTCGCACACCGACGCTGGATTGCTCATCGACCAGAGCCGGATAAGCAAAGCCACCTGGGATTGGCACCCGCTCGGGCAACTTTTCCCCGTCCCAGCTGCTCATGCCTTTGCGTTCGAGATCCGCACTCGCGGCGGCCTCGAAGCGAAGTTTCATGCGGTCACCCAGACGCAACTTCAATTCCGCCACATCAGTGCCGAGCGCCAGCTCCTCGCCCTCGTCGTCGCAAACCCAAATCTTCGTCACCAAATGATCCGGCAAACGCGAAAAATCATAAGCATCGACCGGCACATTCGCCCCAGTTCTCTCGCGAATGAAATCCGACAACACTTCGTCCAGCGGTCCGTCCTTGGGCGCAAGCGACCACAACTCGACGAAGGTATCCGCCAGCGATGCAATCGGCTGACAGATACGACGGTAATCCTTTGGTAGCGATCGCAAGATCAACTCAACCCGCTCGCGCAGGTGTCCATCCACACCCCATGCCGGCAACCATTCGGGCAGACTCGGCAGTTGATCCACATGCACCCCGATGGTCACGCCATCATCGCGCTCGCCGGGCGCAGTGCGGTAATAAATCGGATAGGTTTCACCTTCGTGAAAAATTTCATCGGGGTATTCATCAACTCCATGGCCCTGCAATTGCTCGTCGACCATGGCCCGGAGCCCGACGATCAGTTTTTCCTCATGTGGCGCTAGCCACTTGTGAAAGGCGGCGGCAGTGTTGATCTCATGCGGGATTTGCTCTTCGCAGTACAGCATCAGCGCATCCTTGTCCCAGACCCCACCAGGTCGCCGCAACTTGTCCTCAATCGCGCCAACCTCATCGCGCAGTTCGTCAATGAACTCGAGAAACTTCGCACGCTTGCGCAATCCGCCGCCGAGCAATCCCTCACGCACGAAAACCGCATGCGCAAGTTTCGCATCCACTCTGCCGTAATGAACCCGACGGCCATTCACCACCGCCAAGCCACCGCACACGACCCGCTCCTTGCCATACACCGCGCCTTGGGCTTCATCCCATCTCGCCTCACCATAGACGCTGCGACACAAGTGCGGCGCCACTTGCTCGACCCACTCGGGATCGATGCGTGCCACTCGCCGGGCCCACAAGCGTGAAGTCTCGACCAACTCCATCGCCACCACCCATTCCCATCGCTTCGGTGCTGCAAACAAACCCGATCCGGGAAACACCGCAAAAAATCCGCCCGAGGCACTGCGATAGGCCTTGTTCTCACGATCCCACAATCCGAACTGCCGCGGCACACCCGCCAACAAGGACCGATGGATCGCCGCATACGGATAAGCATTTTCAGCGGCGCTATGCTTTCCGTTTTCGCGCTTCAATTCAATCGACGTTCCTTCTGCCAACTCATCCACCACATTCGACCACTCGATCACGCGCCGCATGTTGAGATAAGTTGACACGCAAAATTTCCTCAACGCATTGCGACGCCAAGCCCCGCGCTCGTCGCGAAATTTTTGCAGATCATTCCACATCCGCAGAATGCCAATGAAGTCACTCTCTGCATCCTTCCAGATGGCATGCGCCTCATCGGCTTCGCGCGCTTTTTCCGCAGGCCTTTCACGGGGATCATTGGATTC
>JBMTCI010000160.1:0-3542 GCA_049430745.1 Luteolibacter sp.
GCCGGGACTTACAAGGATCAGACCGTCGAATGGTGAAGCTGTTTACCGGGGGCTGAATTTTTAAAACAGCGGGCTTGCCAAGATCGGGCTGAAAATCTACGCCATCCGCCGCCATGGCATCGATTGGACCCATTGATTTCCCGACCAGCGGATTTGAGGCCGTTGTTTTTGATTTTGACGGCACTCTTGCCGACTCCATGCCCGCGCACTTTGAAGCTTGGTGCGAGGCCCTTGCCATGTACGGAGCAGGCGGAGTTTTTAAAGAGGATGTGTTCTTTGCGATGGGTGGTCGTCCGACACGCGACATCGTGGTTGAACTGAATGACGAGTACGACCTTCACCTCGATCCTGAGGCAGTGGCCTTTGCCAAGCGTGAGGCGTTTCTCAAGCGTATCACATCCATTGAGTTGATCGATGAGGTTGCGGCTTTTGCGAAATCATTGCGCGGCAAAGTGCCGATGGCGATCGCAACGGGTGGCACGCGCATGGTGATTGAAAAATCGCTCAAGGTGGTTGGCATTTCCGATTGGTTTGACGAAGTTGTCACCGCCGAAGATGTGGAGCAGGGCAAGCCCGCTCCTGATGTTTTTCTCAAGGCCTGCAAATTGCTCGGCGCTACGCCCGAGAATTCGCTGGCGCTTGATGACGCACCCGCGGGCATTCTCGCGGCCCAACGCGCGGGTATGCAGGTGATCGCCGTGCCATCGCCGTTGGCATCGATGCGCCGATAAGCGAATCGATGCCATAGGGCATTGGTGAAGGGTAAATTACCATTTCCATTCGATGCCAGCGAAGACGCTGCGTCCATCGCCGGGGAGGAACTGGCGTGAGTCTGCGCCTTTGGCATCTTCGATCACGCCGGTGGTGGCGGCATAGGCTTCGTCGGTGAGGTTGCGCGCTTCGATGAACCATGAAATGCCATCGTCGATGCGGCGACCGAATTTGAATCCGCAGATCGCGTAAGCATCGGCAGAGAAGGTGTTGCGGTGGTCGATGAATGAGTCGACCGGCACCCATTCGAAGGTGGGTCCGGCATACCATCCGTCACTGTGCTGCCAGAGCAGTTCGCCGCGAATGAGATGTTTCGGGAGTCCGGCGATTTCGTTGTCGCCGTAGGTCTCATCCTCATCAAAGCGGAATCGGCCATAGGTCCATGCCGATCCGAAGACGAGCCGATGCACGGGATTTTCATCCCATGAGCTGCCGAGAAGATCGGCGTGGGTGCCGAGTTCGATGCCCGAATGGGTGGTGTCGTCGGCGTTCATTGTTGATTTTGCCAGCGTCACTGGGTCGACGACTTCCAGAAGTTCGTCATCGATGGCGGCATGATAGACAGAAGCGTCCCAGCGGATCGCTTGATAGGTGCCGCGTGTGCCGACTTCGAAAGTCGTACCCTTCTGTTCGTCGCGAGCGGTGTTGGCCGTGTAGGTTTCGCTGAAGGATGGGGGTTCGTAGCTGCGCGAAATGTTGGTGTAGGCCTGGATGCCGTCGCCATCCCAGCGGAGTCCAAGCTTGGGCGAAATGTTCGTGTAATCGAGCGCGTAGTCAGGGTCTGCGCCAAGCGTGGTGTCATTGTCGCGGCGGTTCATGGAGGCGCTGGTGCCCAGAATGACCGTGAGGTTGTTGCCGATGGCGTGTTGATCTTCAACAAATCCCTCCAGGTTGGTCGCAGTTTGTTCGTAGCGTTTGGTAAGATCGCCGCGAGTGCCTTTTTCGTTTTTGAATCTCGAGTCAGTCGTGAGCCCCGTCGTGTAGAGCACGCCTGCGCGAACTTGGTTATCACGACCGAAAAATTCGCTCGTGTTGGTGGCGGTGACACCGAGGAGGAAGTCGTTGCTGAGTTGATCAATCACACCAACGAAAGGGGTGATCGGATGATCAAGATCCTTGTAGCTCCAGGCTGACGACACATCAAAGATCGTATCGCCATGTTTGACCGAGGTCTTGTTGGCGAGTCGGAACAACTCAAAGTCGCGTTTGTTGTCATAGGGTTCGGCACCAAACATCGAAGTATCTGCCTGACTTGGATCATTTTCGAGCTCCTCTTTGGTGAGGTTGCCGGGAAGCTCCGAGTCGGTTTTGATGGCGCTGAGGTAGAAGCGCGTTTCGACATCTTCGTTCAACTGTTGACCGAAGTTGGTGAAGAGGCGCTGGTTGCTTTGTTGCGCGTGGTCACGGAATCCGTCTTGGGACTGATGCGTGAACGCGCCGTAGATGTCGCATTGGCCTTCGGTTACGCCGCCTGCGATCGTGCCGCGGACATAGCCGTAGGATCCGGCTTCAAGTCGGCTGAACACTCCGGGGTTGGTGCGTCCGGTGCGCGAGTGGTAGTTGATCGCGCCGCCAAGGGTAGATGAGCCGTAGGCGAGGGCGTTGGCACCGCGCCACACATCGATGTGTGATGTCGCTAGCGGGTCAAGCGCCTGGAAGTCGAATCCGCCATCGGCGAGGTTGAGAGGCACGCCGTCTTGCATCACACGGATGCCGCGTCCGTGGAAGGTGCGTTGGATACCCGAGCCGCGGATCGAGAGCCGAGCTTCATCAGAGCCGAAGCGTGATTGCGCAAACACGCCCGGTGAAAGCGCGAAGGTATCGGCGACCGTGCTGGCGCGGCCTTGCAGGTAGCGCTCGGCTTCGACGACTTCGGTGCCACCGGGGGTTTTTGCCAATTCCCTGCGGCTGGATTCGGGAGTGGGTGCTGTGGGTGTGGCCAATTCACGACGCGCCTCGACAATCGTGGCGGGAAGTTTTTTGACGATATTGGATGATTCGGTGGATTGCGCGTGAAGCGCTGAAATGCCTGTAATTGAGGCGATCAAACAGTATTTGAATTTCATAAAATTTAAAAATTATAGGTGTGATGTGTGCGCGCGGAGTGAATCCGCACGGGTTGCCAGATTGGCGTTTCCATTTCGCGCCGATGCGAAACGGTATGTGATTTCACGCACGAGTCGTGCGTGAGATGATGAGATCCGCGCAAATGGGCGGATGCTCATTCATGCGCCAGCGATGCGCTGACGTTGTGATGTGTCAGGCCAACTCTGGCGGTGGCGACACGGGCGACTCATGCCAACTGCTCATCCATGCGTTGCGGTCTGGGATCGACTGCTGCTGGTGTTCGACATGGTGAGGAGGCTGGAGGCGAATGATTTCCTGTGCAAGGCATTCCGTGCGGAATTTGCTGAGTGCCGAAAGGTCGACATCCTTCGAAAGTGGTTGCTTCGATTCGTCCTTCTTGACCGCCGCGATCTTGGTGCAGAGATGGCAGGGTTTCTCACCGCTGAAGGTATCACGCACCCCTTGGGCAATGCCGTCCTTTTGCGAGTAGGTGACGATCATGCCGATCCATGCATAAACCTGCATCAGTGTGCAGGGCCCGCCTGCAAGTTGCAGACAGGCGATCATGGTCAGGCTAAATTGGAAGATCCGTTTCAATCCTTTGATCTATCCTTCCTTCCCGCAGCACTGCTTGAACTTCTTGCCCGAACCGCAGGGGCAGGGGGCGTTTCTGCCAGTGGTTTCAATCGAGAAGCTGGGTTTGC
>JBMTCI010000161.1:0-3534 GCA_049430745.1 Luteolibacter sp.
GGCATGCGGTGCCCACCCTCCCAGGCATCGCCTTTCATGCCGCGAAATCCGCCGGCGGGATCATGGCCGAAGCGTTTGACATCGTCGGGATACCACACGGGGCCATTGTCGGAGGTGAAAATCAGCAGCGTGTTGCGGCTCATGCCCGCCGCATCCAACGCGGCACACACACGGCCGATTTCATGATCCGTCATCATCACGAAATCGCCATACATGCCGGCTCCGCTTTTTCCGCGAAAGGCCGGCGCGGGCAACCACGGCGTGTGCGGCGCGGGATAGGCGAGATAGAGCATGAGCGGTTTGCTAGCATCGTGAGCTTTGATGATCGAGATGGCTTCGTCCGTGAAGCGAGGCATCACCTCGTCGAGTTTCAAATTCGGCGCGATGCCGCCCTTGCGCCAAAACTCACCTTGGATCGGTGACCACCCATCGCTGCGATTGGCCGCGATATGATCGGTCGGCTGACTCACCGCGCGGTCGCCGCGAATGTAAAAGTACGGCGCGATGTCGGTCGACGCACGGAACCCGAAAAATTGATCAAATCCACGGTCGATTGGCCCACCCCGCAACGGCTTGTCATAACCGCGCTCGGCAAATCCAAGATGCCACTTGCCGACCATCGCGGTGGCATAGCCGGCATCGCGCAACAATGAAGCGATCGTGACTTGGCCCTCATCGATGAGCGGTTGGGTCGGCCACTTTGAAACATCCGTGCGAAACGGATAACGCCCGGTGATCAAACCATAGCGCGAGGGATGACACAAAGGGCCTGGCGCATGCGCATCGGTGAATCTCATTCCCTCGGCCGCCAGGCGATCGATGTGGGGCGTGGGGATTTTCGATTGAGGATTGTAGCAACCCGCATCGCCAAAGCCCATGTCATCGACCACGATCATAACCACATGCGGATGCGCGCTTGGCGACTCGGCGTTGGCACTAGCGATCAGCACGCATGCGGTCAGCGATCCGATCAAACTGAGAAGTCGAGGGCGCATCGGGAAAAATTTTTGCGTGGCGAAATCAATCGGCGGATGACTGCCATGGCGTGGCCCCGCCGCGTTGGACATGCTGACGAATGGCCGTGGCGAGTTCCTCGAATTTTTTTTGATTGGTCGTCGCAAGATTTTTCGTCTCCTGCGGGTCGTTGCCGATGTGGTACAACTCGTAAGGGCTAAACGGATCGTTGCGCAGAATTTTCCAATCACCGCGAATCAAGGCTTCGTAACTATTGCCGCCGTATTTGATGCCTCCCTCGCGACGGACAAAATACAAGTCGCGCGCTTGCTCCATCTTGCCGCCTTGAAAAATTGGTAGAAGGCTTTGCGCATCGAGATCATCAGCGGGAGCAGCGCCCGCGAGTTGGGTGAAAGTGGGAAAGATATCAAACAGCAAACCGGCGTAATCACTGCGCGTGCCGGGCTTGATGCCTTCCGGCCAGCGAACCATGAACGGAACACGCAAGCCGCCATCGTAATGATCCTGTTTTTCACCACGCCACGGATCGTTGTTTTGCCCATAGCGCAGTGCGCCACCATTGTCCGCCGTGAAGACGACCACCGTGTTTTTTGCCAAGCCTGATTCATCAAGAGCCGCCAGCACGCGACCGATCCCGGCATCGAGGTGTTCGACAAACGCGACATTGTTCGCACGTTTGTGGCCCATGCCAGGCGCGCGTTTTTTCACTCGCTCCAACCATTCCGCAGGTGGCTCGATCGGGAAATGTGGCGCGTTGTAGGCGAGATATAGGAAGAAGGGCTGATCCGGCACCTTCGCGCGTTCGCGCACATAATCGGCCGCCCAATCGGTGAAGAGATCGGTGGCATGACCCTTCGGGTTGATCACCTCTTGGTTGTGACGCATGAAGTTGTGTCCCTCGCGGAGGTGCGTGGTGTAGCTGTCCATCATGTCGCCGAGGAAGCCGTGGAAATGTTTGAAGCCGCGCTCGTTGGGAAGATTGGGCGACTCAAGTCCGAGATGCCACTTGCCGATGATCGCCGTATGATAGCCCGCCCCGCCGAGCAGGTCGGCGAGAGTGGGCACCTGCGGATCGAAGTAGCCCCATGAATCGCGACGCTCCGTGCGAATCACGCCCGGCACGCCGACTCGATCCGCATAGCGGCCAGTGAGGATCGCCGCGCGCGTCGGCGAGCATACCGTGCAGTTTGCCCGCATGGTGGTGAAAAGCATTCCCTCCTTAGCGATACGGTCGATGTGAGGCGTTTGCACATCCTTCGCGCCATAGGTCGATACATCACCATAGCCATGATCATCGGTGAGAATAATCAGAAGATTCGGACGCGGCGCGGAGGTGTTTGCGCGCAACGAACAAACGAAGAGCGCGATAAGAAAAATCGATGCAAAGGAAATCCGTTTCATTCGATCAGTTGAATTCATTCACTTTTTAGCCGATGAAAACTGCTTCAGATAATTCGCCGCAGCTTCTCGCAGCTCCTTGGCGACATCAGGATGCTTGTCGGCAAGATTGTGCTGCTCGAGTGGATCGTCGATCATGTTGAAGAGCGATTCTTCAATCGTGGATTGTTTGGTTTGACCGCGCTCGCCATCGTTGCCGGGGCGAACGACATCGCGATACTCGTGCGGCAGCTGGAGTTTCCATTTTCCATCGGAACTCACGACCGCTTCGAGGCTGCGGTCCGTAGAGATGAAATAATGTTGATGCGGGTTTTGAGCCCCTTCATCGCCGCGCATGAGTGGCCAGATGTTCTTGCCATCGGTGTCCTTGTCCGCGAGCTGAACCTTGGCGAGTGCCGCGAGACTTGGGTAAAGGTCGATCGACGCAAAAACGCGATCGCTCACCGTGCCGGGTTTGAGTTCACGCGGAAATTTCACCGTGAGCGCGGAGCGGACGCCGCCATCGAAACTGGTGGCCTTGTGCTCGCGAAATGGCGTTTTGCCCGCATGGTTGCCGAACTCTTCCCAAGGCCCGTTGTCCGATGTGAAAAGGAAGATCGTGTCTTTCTCCACACCAGTCTCGCGAAGCGCTTTCATGATTTCACCCACCGACCAATCGATTTCCGTAATCACATCGCCGTAAAGTCCGGCTCCGGATTTCCCTTTGAATTCCTCGCGGCAGTAAAGCGGGACATGCGGCATTGAGTGAGCGACATAGAGAAAGAATGGCTGCTTACCGGCCTTTGCGCGAATGAATCGGGTCGCACCTTCGGTGGCCCAAGCGGTGAGGTTTTTCTGATCGTCGGGGCTGACATCCGCAATCTTGATCGCGCCATTTTCCCAGTAAGGCAGTGGCAAATCACCATGACCTTTTTTCCACACGGGATTGTGACGCCACATGTCATTGGAAACGAGCAAACCTGCGGACTCATCGAAGCCCCGCGCCATCGGTCGCGTCTCGGGCACATCGCCAAGATGCCATTTGCCATAGTGAGCCGTGGCATAGCCATGCTTCTTGAGCGTCTCGGCGATGATCGGGTGCTTGGGGTCGAGCCCGCGCCTGCCGGGAGGCATGGCGCCGACAATGCGATTGCGATGAGGATAGCGACCCGTGAGCAACGC
>JBMTCI010000162.1:0-3507 GCA_049430745.1 Luteolibacter sp.
CGATGAGGCCATCATCGAAGCAGATGTCGATGACATTGGCACCATTCTCGACTTGTTGCCGCGCGACTTCCACCGCCGCCTCGAGATCACCCGCGCGGACCAGCTTCGCAAACTGCGGCGAGCCCGCGACATTCGTGCGCTCGCCGATCATCAAGAAGCGTTTGTCGGCCGTGTGGTTGTAGGCCTCCGTACCGGAAAGCCGTAAAGCGTGGGGGATGGTTTTCATTTTAAATCGAAACGCGGAGGCGCGGAGTTCGCAGAGAAAGACGCAGAGGGTTATTGGGGGAAATTGATGACATGGCGTTTGATGCCGTCTTTGAGGAGCGCAGTGTGAAAGTTGATCAACAAGCCAAGGCACTTTTTAGAAAGCTTCATGTAGGTGTGGATTTGAGCCTCGTGAATCGGAAGAAGAGCGGCAACGGTTTTCAGTTCCACCACCACGGTATCTTCGACCAATAGATCGATTCGATATGCCTCCTCATCGAGCAGTTCATTTTTATAGATGATAGGCGCAGGAGCTTGGCGGATTGCATTTAAGCCCCTTAGCGCAAGCTCTTTCGCAAGTGCCGCTTCATAGACTCGTTCAAGCAGTCCAGGCCCAAGTTCACGATGGACTTCCATTGCCGCGTCGATGACCAAACCCGACAATTCATTAAGCTCATCTTTCGTTTTCATTTTTATGATTGCTGCTTCTTCTCTGCGTAATCCTCTGCGAACTCCGCGCCTCCGCGTTTCGATTCATCCAACACTGGGCACTTGCCTTGGTGATTTGTTCGCGACGGCTTGGGCGATGGCGGCGATGTGGTCGGGGGTGTTGCCGCAGCAGCCGCCGGCGAGGTTGAGCAAACCCGCGTTGGCGAATTCGGCCATGAAGTCGTGCATGTGCTTCGGCTCGAGGTCGAAGCCGGTCGGCGCGAGAGGGTTGGGCAGGCCGGCATTTGGATAGCAGGAAATGTGCGTGGTCGCGCAGGCGGAAAGCTCCTCGAGGTGTGGTCGCATGAGGTCTGGACCGAGCGAACAGTTGAGACCGATCGCGAGCGGATGCGTGTGGGCGAAGGCATTCCAAAACGCCTCGACCTTTTGCGCGGAAATCATCGTTTCACCACCAAGCCCGACCGCTGCGGAAATAATCAGCGGCAGATGCAATTTCATTTCCGCATACACCTCCTGCACCGCCACTGCCGCGGCCTTGGCGTTGAGCGAATCAAAGATCGTTTCGATCATCAGGATGTCGCAGCCGCCTTCGATCAGCGCCTTGATCTGCAATTTGTAAGCATCGAGCACCTGATCAAAATTCACCACGCGGAAGCCCGGGTCATTGGCATCGGGCGAGTTGCTCAGGGAAACCGTGAGCGGCCCGATCGCACCGGCGACATAGCGTTTGCGGCCGGTGTCGCTGCCAACGGCGTCGGCCCACTTGCGGCAAAGTTTCGCCGACTCGACATTCATTTCCCACGCAAGCTCGTTGAGAAATTTGTCCTCGATGATCTTTTGGAAAAACTCCGGGTCCTTGCGTCCGCCTTTTTCGCGCGGGTCTTCGACGAAGAATTCGCTCTGCGCGATGCTGGTCGCAGAAAAGGTGTTGGTCTCGCAGATGTCCGAGCCGGCTTCATAGAAACGCTTGTGAATGTCGCCGATCACTTCCGGGCGCGTGAGGCTCAAAATGTCACCATTGTTGAGCAGATCCTTCTCGCTCTCGGCAAAGCGCTCGCCGCGCGCATCGGCTTCGTTGAGCCCATAGGTGCGGATCGTCGTGCCCATCGCGCCATCGAGGACCAAAATCCTCTCGGCCAAGGCATCGCAAAGTTCCTGGGTGGGGTCGGCTTGAATCATGCCGCGAAAATAGCCTCAAAAGGGCCAAACTCAAGAGTCAAATCATCATATCTGGATATGATGATGGGTTTTGAGCCGGTAGGGCGACGCGGCTCGCGGCGCCGACTTTTTCACAATGAGTCGAAGAGGGGCATGGCCCTTGGAAAGCGCCGCCACATTGAAGAAGCCGCATTTCTTCCCCTTCCCCAATAACCCTTAACAAATAACCATTAACTCTTCTCCTCAATGCGCTGGCCTTACAGGAATGCCTCTCTCCGCGAAATGCCGTTTGGCCTCGCCGACCGTGTGCTTGCCGAAGTGGAAAATGCTCGCGGCGAGTACGGCATCGGCCTTGCCGGCATCGAGGACCTCGACCATGTGCTCGAGGTTTCCGGCGCCGCCGCTGGCGATGACCGGGATGCCGACGGCAGAGGAAACGGCGGCGGTGAGCTCGATGTCGTAGCCGGCCTGGGTGCCATCGGCGTCCATGCTGGTGAGGAGAATTTCGCCTGCGCCGCGGCGCCAGACTTCGCGGGCCCACTCGACCGCATCGAGGCCGACCGGAGTGCGGCCGCCGTGGGTGTAGACGCCCCATTTGCCCGGGCTCTCGCGCTTGGCGTCGATCGCGACGACGATGCACTGACTCCCAAAAGCTTTCGCTCCAGCGTCGACCAACCCCGGATTTTTTACTGCGGCGGTGTTGATGCCGACCTTGTCCGCACCTGCGAGCAGCATTTCGCGCATGTCGTCAACCGTGCGGATGCCGCCGCCGACCGTGAGCGGAATGAAGCAATGCTCGGCCGTGCGGCTCACGACATCGACCATCGTGCGGCGCTTGTCGGACGAGGCAGTGATGTCGAGAAACACCAATTCATCCGCCTCTTGCGCGTTGTAAGCCATCGCGCATTCGACCGGATCGCCCGCGTCGATGAGGTCGACAAAATTCACGCCCTTGACCACGCGGCCGTCGGTGACATCGAGGCAGGGGATGATTCGTTTCGCGAGCACGGGCGGAGCTTTGACCATCGGCGGCTCATGCGCAAGCGGTGATGAGGATCACGCGCGAGGCGCTGCATCACTTCAGCGCGGCATCATGTACGAAAGCAGGCTGGCGAGACGCTCGCGAAGTTTTCCGCGATGCACGATCGCATCGACGAGGCCGTGCTCGAGCATGAACTCCGCAGTCTGGAAACCGGGCGGCAGATTTTGATGCGTCGTTTCCTTCACCACGCGCGGCCCTGCGAATCCGATCATGCATTTCGGCTCGGCGAGGTTGATGTCGCCAATGGTCGCGAATGACGCAGTCACGCCGCCGGTGGTCGGGTGGGTGAGCAGGGAAATGTAGGGCAGCTTCGCTTCCGAGAGTCGGGCCAGCGCGCCGCAAGTCTTGGCCATTTGCATCAGCGAAAGCATGCCTTCCTGCATGCGCGCGCCGGATGAGGCCGAGACGATGATCACGCCGCGTTTCTCGGCTATCGCGGTCTCGATCGCGCGAGTGATTTTTTCACCGACCACCGAACCCATCGAGCCGGCGAAAAATTTGAAGTCCATCACGGCGATCATCGCGCGATGGCCATCGATGCTGAGTCGGCCGCAGACTACCGCATCGTCGAGGCCGGTCTTGATGCGCAGGGCGGCGGTCTTTTCGGCGTAGCCCTGGAAGCCAAGCGGGTTGGCAGAGATGAGGCCGGTCTC
>JBMTCI010000163.1:0-3501 GCA_049430745.1 Luteolibacter sp.
GTCAAAGCCTTGCTTGATGGCGAGAAACAGCAGGCTCGTGATGTGTACAGGCAAATTGCGAATCGCTTCCCAATTGTTCTCACGCGCAATTTAGATTCCGCCAAGGAATGGATTCGATCCCGTGCCAGAGGCACTGAGCGCTATGGTCTTGTAGCTTCATCCAAAGCGATGCGCCTGAAGCCGCATGCGGTCGATATTCGAGTGGCAGTGGATCCAATTCACTATTTTTTGAATGAGAGCCATGACACCAGATCGAGCTACTACTTGGAAGACGCTGCTACTGAGTTTCAAGTGCAAGGCTTGGAGCTTGATTGGACATGCGTGACATGGGATGCAGATTTTAGATTCAATGGGGCTGGTTGGAATCATCACGACTTTCGTGGCAGTCGTTGGTGCAATATTTCCAACACGGATAATCGAAACTATCTGCGCAACGCGTATCGAGTGCTGCTGACACGTGCGAGACAAGGCATGGTGATTTTTATTCCGACTGGTGATGCCAACGACCCAACGCGGCTGCCTGAGTTTTATGATCCGACATTTCATTACCTGCGCGAACTGGGCGTGCAGGTAATTGATTGAGCTGTCTTTACACTTCGAAAACTCCGCACCCCTTGGTGACCTTGGCGTTTTTGCTTGGTTCAAAACCTCTTCTCCGCTTCCACCTCCGCGTGCGCAGCGCCTCCGCGTTTCGATTCTGTCTCATGCGGTCTCAGCGAGACCGCGCTACCTAGAGAAAGTCGCTTTTTCCATCTCCCCAATAACCTCTAACCATCTCTCCGCGTCTCTTGGCGAACTTGGCGCCTTCGCGGTTCAAAAATCTTCTTCCTCCGAGAGTCGGCGTCGCGAGGCCGCGTCGCCCTACCTTGAATTCCCTACTCCCACACACTTCTGCGGCCTTGCATGGCGCGGAGGAGGGTGAGTTCGTCGGCGTGTTCGAGTCCGCCGCCGGCGGGGAGGCCTTGGGCGATGCGGGTGAGTCGGCAATTTTTCCCGCGCAGCATTTCGGCGAGGTAGTTGGCGGTGGCTTCGCCTTCGACATCGGATCCGAGGGCGAGCACGACTTCGATTTCCGCGCCGGCGGCGAGGGCGGCGTCTATGCGTTGAAGCAGTTGGGGAATGCGCAGGTCTTCGGGTGAGACGCGGTCGAGTGGCGAAAGTTTTCCGCCGAGGCAGTGGTAGCGTCCGCGCAGTGCGCCGGATCTTTCGAGTGGCAGCACATCGGTTGCTTGCTCGACGACGCAGAGGAGATGGTCGTCGCGTTTCGGATCATCGCAAATGCCGCAGGACTCAGCAGTGGCGAAGAAGCCGCAGGTTGGACACGGGTGGATGTCGGTGGCGGCGGTGGTGAGCGCGTTGGCGAGCGTGTGCGGCTCGGCCTTAGGGTTTTGCATGAGCCATACCGCGATGCGTTCCGCGCTGCGCGGGCCCACTCCGGGCAGGCGCTTGAGTTCAGCGATGAGGCCCTTGAAGGCCTCGGGAAAATCGGCGCGGCTCATGGGTGGGTGATTGGGGATTCGTCACCGGGCATGCGGTGATTCATGGTGTAAAAGATGGCGCAAAGGCCCGACCACAGGGCGGCGATGAATGGAGCGGCAACATCGGGGCGATGGGCCGCAAGGCTCAGCACCGGAGCCCATGCGAGGACCATAAACAGCGTGGCAAAGCACAAAAACATGCGGCGCGCATGACCCGCCACCGCGAGGACCGCCCATGCCAAACCAAAGGCAAAGATCCACGCCGCGACCCAGATCACGGATTCGGGCAAATGTTTGGAAAACTTTTCGGCGCCGCCGCGCGAAACCGATGCGGCGATCAGTTGGTTGATGCGTTCCAAAAACCCAAGCAGTTCAAGACCTGCGGCAAGGATGAGCGACATGCTACCGATCGCCGCGCCGGGCACGAGCACATGGCCTTCGCGTCGCGCGTTGTTTTGCCGATCCCGTTTCACGCGGCCCATCCTCATGCCGGCGGCGTGTCAATCAAGCACGACTTTCAAGAGAGTCCGCCGAACAAATCGAGTTGTGGTGCGTTCGCTTGTGGCAGGGTTTCTTGCGCCGTGTTTTTGGGCTTGGGTCCGGCTTTTTTTGCCTCGGGTTTGGTCGAGTTGAGTTCGAGATGCGAGAGGATCGACTTCGCGCGTTCGACGACTGGTTTGGGCAGGCCCGCGAGGCGCGCGACCTGGATGCCGTAGGACTTGTCGGCCGCGCCGGGCAGGATTTTGTGAAGGAAGATGATTTCCTCATTCCATTCGCGCACCGCGACATTGCAGTTGGCGACGGCGGTCTTGGTGTTGGCGAGGTCGGTGAGCTCGTGGTAGTGCGTCGCAAACAGCGTGCGGCATCCGATCGCATCATGCAGGTGCTCGGCAACGGCCCATGCGATCGAGAGCCCGTCGAAGGTCGCCGTGCCGCGGCCGATCTCGTCAAGAATCACCAGCGAGCGGTCAGTGGCATGATTGAGGATCAGCGCTGTTTCACTCATCTCGACCATGAAGGTCGACTGACCGCGTGAGAGGTCATCGGAAGCTCCGACGCGGCAGAAGATCCGATCTACTAGGCCCATCGTAGTTGCATCGGCCGGCACGAAGGCGCCGATCTGCGCCATCACGGCGATAAGCGCGACTTGGCGGATGTAAGTTGATTTACCGGCCATGTTCGGGCCGGTGAGGATTTGCAGGCGCGAGGATTCGGGATCTAGCTCCGTGTCGTTTGGCACGAACTTCGCGTCGGTGAGCGTTTGTTCGAGCACCGGGTGGCGGCCGTTGGAAATTGTGAGCGCGTTTGATTGAGCCAACTTCGGCCGGCAGTGGCGGTGGACTTGTGCGACTTCGGCGAGTGCGCCGAGCACATCGATTTCCGCGACCGCGGCGGCGGTTTGCTGGATGCGTGGGAGATGCGTCACCACCTGCGAGCGGAGTTGCGCGAAGAGCTCGGCCTCGAGTTGTTTCGATCGTTCCTCGGCGCCAAGCACCTTGTTTTCCATCTCCTTGAGTGCGGGCGTAATGTAGCGCTCGGCATTGGCCATCGTTTGCTTGCGCGTGTAATCATCCGGCACCTTCGCGAGGTGGCTGGTCGTGATCTCGATGAAGTAGCCGAAGACATTGTTGAACTTGATCTTGAGCGAATCGATGCCGGTGCGTTTGCGTTCGTCCTCTTGCAGGCGCGCGATCCAGTCCTTGCCGCCGCGCGAGGCGTTGCGGAGTTCGTCGAGTTCCGGCGACCATCCGTCGCGGATGATGCCGCCGTCGCGCAAATTGGCCGGGGGCTCATCGGCGAGTGCGGATGCGAGCAGCGCAGTGAGGTCGGAGAAATCGTGAAGGTGATCGACATGCCTCTGGCGCGTGATGCCGAGTGATGAGAAATCCTCCTTCAATGTGGGCACATGTGAGAGCGAGATGCCGAGTGATTGGAGGTCGCGCGCGTTGCCAGATCCTTGCGAGAGGCGCGAGGTCGTGCGCTCGATGTCGCGGATGCCTTTGAGTGATTCGCGGCATTTTGC
>JBMTCI010000164.1:0-3471 GCA_049430745.1 Luteolibacter sp.
ATGGCGGTCTTTGGCTTCGAGGCGATTCGCGGATCCTCATCGCGTCGGGCGGTGGCGGCATTGGTCGGGCTCAAACGCGCGCTCGAGGATGGACAAGATGTTTGTCTCACGCCCGATGGTCCACGCGGGCCGCGCTACAAGGTCCAGGCGGGAGCGATCAAGCTCGCCGAAGCCACAGGCGCGCCGATCGTGCCGGTGCATGTGCAGTTTTCATCCGCATGGCGACTTGGCACTTGGGATCGCTTTGTGATTCCCCGTCCCTTCAGCCGTATCACCGTCACCTTTGCCGAGCCACTGCGTGTCGAGAAAGGCCTCGATGAGGCAGCCATGGAAAAAGAGCGACTTAAAATCGAATCGCTGCTCGTGTCGGGCACCGACGACGCGTAAAAAAATTTCAATCACTCTGCCTATGAACCAGCCCCGAATGCTTGATGGAAAATCCGTGGCCGCCGCCGTGCTTGATGAATGCCGCGCGGAAGTCGAAGCGCTCAAATCCCGTGGCACCACACCCGGCCTCGCGGTCGTTTTGGTGGGCGACGATCCGGCCTCGCATGTGTATGTCGGCTCAAAAGTCCGCACCTGCGGCGAACTCGGAATTTATTCACGCAAGATCGAATTGCCTGCGAGCACCACGCAGGACGAACTGCTCAAGGTCGTGCGCGATCTCAATGCCGACAGCGCCATCCACGGCATCCTCGTGCAATCGCCACCACCCCCTCACATCGATGAGGAAGAAATCATTCGCGCGATCGATCCGCGCAAAGATGTCGACGGATTCCATCCCGAAAATGTCGCCAAGCTCGCTCTCGAAGACCCCACCGGATTTGTGCCCTGCACGCCGGCGGGTTGCATGAAGCTGCTCGAAGTCGCCGGCATTGAAACCAATGGTGCCGAAGCGGTGGTCGTCGGTCGCAGCATGATCGTTGGCAAACCAATGGCACTTTTGTTGGTTTCGAAAAATTCCAACGCCACCGTCACCATCGCACATTCACGCTCACGCGATCTTCCAGCCATCTGCCGCCGTGCTGACATCCTCGTCGCTGCTGTCGGTAGACCCGAAATGGTGAAAGCCGATTGGATCAAGCCCGGTGCAGTCGTCATCGATGTCGGAATCAACCGCGTGGCCGATGCATCAAAAAAATCCGGCTATCGACTCACCGGTGATGTGGCATTCGAAGAAGTTGCTCCACTTTGCTCGGCGATCACCCCAGTGCCGGGTGGTGTCGGACCGATGACCATCGCGATGCTGATGAAAAACACGCTGCAAGCGGCACGGCAATCGCTGGCCTGATTTTTCCGCGTCGCTGTCATAGCAAATTTTTGAATCATCATGCAGACAGCGACCCATCAGGCAGTAATCACCGGCGGCACTGGCGGGCTTGGCTCAGCCATCGCCGAGGCGCTCGCTGCGCCAAATTGGTCGATCACCGCGCTGGGTAGCCTCGAGCTTAATGTCACCAATCCCTCGCAAGTGCGAAATTTTTTCGAGGGTCGCGATATCGACCTGCTGGTCTGCGCCGCTGGCATCACGCGCGATGCGTCGCTTGGCAAACTCAGCGAAGAGGCATGGGATGACACATGGTCGGTTAATTTTTCTGGTGCCCTCTCCTGCATCCGTGCGGCGCTTCCCAAAATGATCGAACGTCGTCGCGGCCACATCATTCTGATCTCAAGTTTTTCCGCACTGCGTCCACCGCGAGGTCAGGCCCCCTACGCCGCCGCCAAGTCTGCGCTGCTCGGACTCTGCGCCGATCTTGCATCGCAACACGGACCTTCAAACATCCGTATCAACGCCGTGCTGCCCGGCTTTCTTGAAACCGCAATGACCTCAGGCATCACGCCCGAACGCCGCAAACAAATCATCGCCGATCACACGCTCGGACGCTTCAACACCTGCGCTCACGCAGCGGAGTTCATTAAGTTTCTCCATCACCATATGCCGCATACTTCGGGTCAGGTGTTTCAGCTCGATAGTCGCATCGCGCGGATGTGAGGTAGCAGAACCCCTATTTCATCAAAGCACTTCTCCAAGCAGCCTCCTTGAAACCAACGAGTGAGATACCATCGCCGATGACGAAGGGGCGCTTCACGAGGTTGCCGTGAGTCGAGAGCATTTCGAGTGCTTCTTTCTCCGTCATGTTCGGCAAGCGGTCCTTGAGACCCATCGCTCTGTAGTCCATGCCCGAGGTGTTGAAAATTTTTCGCAGATCACCACCTGCGGCCTTCAACGCAACCTTGAGTTCGCTCACTGTCGGTGGGGTTTCGCGAATGGCTTTGGCCTCGTGCTTGATGCCATGCGCGTCCAGCCATTTGAGCGCGTCGCGGCAGGTGCTGCATTTTTGATAAATGTAAACCTTGAGCATGATCGCCGTCTGAAAAAATCTTTTCGTGTTTCGATCACTTCATCGCCGAAGCGATGTCGGCAGCAAGCCTCGAAAGCAACTTCGATTGCGCAGCAACAAGTGCCGGGTAGCCATCCGATTGCAATGGCTCACGATCGACGAAGGTTCTTGCGGCAGCCACGCGGCGCTCGGGCAACGCATAAATGCGCCATCCGGCTTCGATAACCGCATGACCATCACCCGAGCCGTGAAGCTGGCGGATGTCGATGGTCACCTGATAGCGCAGACCGTTGTCATCGCGCCACGGGTAGGTGCGCACGTTGCCGGTGTTGAGTCGACGACCGAGATTGGCAGCGGTGACGCGTGCCACGGATGAACTGAGATCACCCGCCCAGCGATGATCGTCGGCGATGCTGAGTTGATTGGGTGACTCGGCGATCACAAGGTTCGGTCGGTCGATGTATTCGGCGAGCGCGATGGGCCCGACGCCGACGCCCATGCCGCTGCTTGAGGGCGCGGATCCATCGGCGGTTAGTACATAAAATGATTTAGAAGAGGTGGCGCAGCCGGCGATCAAAATGCCGATGAGCAGGGAAAGGGTGCGGGTGATCATGGCGGCGGTGGATGTTTCAGCGGGCGGCCTTGGGCACCGGATTGTTTGACGACTCGCGGCCAAAGAGCAAGGCATTGGGTTTTTCCTCAATTGTGTTAGTCACGGATTTCAGCGAACGCAGCGATGCGCGAAGTTCGTCGAGCACCCGAAGCATATCGCCCTGCATCGGGCCATCGGGGCCGAGGCTCGAGACGGATTTGCGGGTGGCCGCAGCGGTAGCTTCAATTTCCTTCGCGGCCGCGCCAATCTTGGTAACAGCCTCGTCGAGTTCCAAGGCCGAGAACTTGTCGAGCACGGCGGAAAGTTTGGCTTCAAGCTGCGCGAGGCCGGATGAAACCGTCGGTATGGTATCCAACTCACCAACCTTGCCCATGCTTTGCGGCATCACATCGTCGTAATAATCAAGATCCACGAAAAGCGCGCCCGTAATGAGACTGCCAGTTTTCAGAGCACCCCGCAGGCCCTTGTCGACCGCTTGGCGGATGAATTCGACATCGGCATTTTTTTCCTCGCTCG
>JBMTCI010000165.1:0-3461 GCA_049430745.1 Luteolibacter sp.
CCGATGAACACCGCCGTGAGAACAAGTCGCGAAAGGGAAATGGCGTTGGGCAGGTTCACTATGGGATTATGCGCAATTTGATCCCGCGTGCAACAAGGGGTTGCAAGACCGCCCCGCGACCATTACACAGCCCCGCCGCCTGCAAACCCGGCACTCACAACATGAATCAAAGCGACTTCGGACTGATCGGACTGGCCGTCATGGGCCAGAACCTTGTGCTCAATGTGGAATCCCGCGGCTTCCAAGTCTCGGTGTATAACCGCACGACTTCGGTCACCGACGAATTTATCGCCGCGCATCCAGGCAAAAAACTCGTCGGCGCAAAAAGCCTTGAGGACTTCGTCCAGTCTCTCGCGGCGCCGCGCAAGATCATGATCATGGTCAAGGCTGGCGGACCCGTCGACGCGGTCATCGAGCAACTCATCCCGCTGCTCGACAAGGGCGACATCATCATCGACGGCGGCAACTCGCTTTACACCGACACTGAGCGCCGCGACAAATGGCTCGGTGATCTCGGATTCCGCTTCATCGGTGCCGGTGTTTCCGGCGGTGAGGAAGGCGCGCGCAAAGGCCCATCGATCATGCCCGGTGGCCCTGCCTCGACCTGGGATGTGATGAAGCCGATTTTCGAAAGCATCTCTGCCAAAGTCGACGGCGAACCCTGCGTCACCCACATCGGCCCCGGCGGCGCGGGACACTACGTAAAGATGATCCACAACGGCATCGAGTACGGCGACATGCAGTTGATTTGCGAAGCCTACAACATCTTCAAGGCCGCAGGCTTCAGTGCAGCGGAACTCGGCGATGTGTTTAGCGAATGGTACGCAGGCGACCTCGAGAGCTACCTGATTCAGATCACCGCCGAAATTTTCAAGCAGGTCGATGCAGAAAGCGGCAAGCCGCTCGTGGATATGATCCTCGACACCGCCGGACAAAAGGGCACCGGCAAGTGGACGATCATGAACGCGGTGGAAAACACCGTTGTTATCTCGACCATCAACGCCGCAGTCGAAGCCCGCATCCTCTCGTCAATGAAGGATCGTCGCGTCGCAGCCAGCAAGGAACTCCAAGGACCAAAGGCAGAAATCTCCGCCGAAAAAGCCGCGCTCGTGAAAAAAGTCCACGACGCGCTCTACGCATCGAAGATCATTTCCTATGCGCAGGGCCTCGATCTCATCACCACGATGAGCAAGGAAAAGAACTGGAACCTCGACCTTTCGAAGATCGCCGCGATCTGGCGCGGCGGTTGCATCATCCGCGCACGCTTCCTCAACCGCATCACCGAGGCCTATCGCGAGAACCCCGCGCTCGACAACCTGATGCTCGCGCCGTTCTTCAAGGAAGTCCTCAACAAGTCGCAGCAAAACTGGCGCGAAGTCGTCTCGATGGCGACCCTCGCCGGCATTCCGGTGCCCGCGTTCAGTGCCTCGCTCGGATACTACGATAGTTATCGTAGTTCCGTGCTGCCCGCCAACCTGCTGCAAGCACAACGCGATTTCTTCGGCGCCCACACCTACGAGCGTACCGACAAACCGCGCGGCGAGATGTTCCATACCGATTGGCCCGAGGTCATTGGCTGACCCACTCGCGGGCACACCCAGCCTTACACCGCGCACCTCTAGGCTTAGCGCCCACACGGGCGCATTTTCGGCCGTTTTTTTCTGCAAACCCTTGCCATGCGGCGGATGGTGGTTTAATCCCGCCGGCCTATGGCAACCTATCGCGTGCTGGTTTCGGACCCGATCTCGGAAAAGGGCGTGGACGCCCTGCGAAACGCCCCGGGAATTTCCGTCGATGTGAACACCGGCCTCAAGCCGGAGGAACTTCTCAAAATCATCGGCGACTATCACGGCCTCGTGGTCCGCTCGCAAACGAAGGTGACCCCAGAAGTTTTCGCCGCCGCCACCAACCTCAAGGTCATCGGCCGCGCCGGCGTCGGCGTCGACAACATCGATCGCGCCGCTGCTACCGACCACGGTGTCGTGGTGATGAACACACCCAGCGGTAACACAATTTCCACTGCCGAGCACGCGTTCACCCTCATGCTCTCACTGGCCCGCAACATCCCGCAAGCTCACGCCTCGATCATCGCCGGCAAATGGGATCGCAAATCCTTTGAAGGCGTTGAACTCAACGGCAAGCGCCTCGCCATCCTCGGCATGGGCCGCATCGGCACCGAGTTCGCCAAACGCGCGCAGGCCTTCGGAATGACCGTGGCCGCCTACGATCCATTCCTCACCGCCGCCCGCGCGCAATCGCTCAAGGTCGATCTCGCCGAGAGCGCCGAAGAAGCCCTCAGCGGCGCGGATGTCGTCACCCTTCACATCCCGCTCACTCCCGAGACCAAGCACATCCTCAACGCGCAAAGCCTCGCCCGCATGAACCGCGGCGCGCTGGTCATCAACTGCGCGCGCGGCGGACTCGTCGATGAAGCCGCCGCCAAGTCGCTGCTCGACTCCGGCCACCTCGCCGGCATCGCACTCGACGTCTTCGAAGTCGAACCCCCGCCCGCCGACTTCGCTCTGCTTGGCACGAAAAAATGTGTCTTCACCCCGCACCTCGGTGCCTCGACCGCCGAAGCGCAAGAAAATGTCGGCATCGAAGTCGCCCACCAAGTGAAGGACTTCCTCGTCACCGGCGAAATCCGCAACGCGGTCAACATGCCCAACCTCGACAGCCGCACGCTGGAGAGCGTCGGGCCCTACCTCGATCTCGCGAACTCGCTCGGCAGACTCGTTTCGAAAATCGCTCCCGCTCAGTGCGACTCAATCCGCGTATCCTATCTCGGCGCCGTTTCGGAACTCGACACCGAGCTGATCACTCGCATGACCCTCACCGGTTACCTCTCCGCCGCGCACAACGACGCACAGGTCAACCTCGTCAACGCACCCGCTGTCGCCAAAGCCCTCGGCCTGCAAATCACCGAGTCGACTGTTGCGCTTGCGACCAATTGCACCGAGCTGATCGAAGTCTCGGCCATCAAGGGCAACGAAGTCTGCACCGTCGCAGGCACCTTCTACGGCAAGTCCGCCCGCATCGTGCACATCTCCGGCCACAATGTGGAAACCAACCCGAAGGGCCGTTTCCTGTTTGTCGAAAATGACGACCGCCCCGGCATTGTCGGCCTGATCGGTACCAGCCTCGGCAGCGCCTCGGTCAACATTGCCAACATGGCCCTCAGCCGCTCGACCGAAACCGGCCGCGCCGTCACGGTCATCGAGGTCGACACCGAACCCCCAAGCAGCCTTTTGGAAACCCTACGCGCCACCCCAGGGATCATCCGCGTGCTGAGCTTTGAGCTTTAAATCGGCATTTCCACCACACGGCATTTCGCCGAAGTTTCCCATTGCAAGCCACACCTCCATTCCCTAAAATCCTCCCTGCATGAAAAAACTCTCAATCATCGCTGCCGCCATGGCCGCGCTCACCGTTTTTGTCAGTGCCGACATCCACGCACCTCC
>JBMTCI010000166.1:0-3446 GCA_049430745.1 Luteolibacter sp.
TTTGGTACGGCGGCCTTTGGTTTCGATTGCGGTGACATCTATGACCAAGTGCTCGGGCTCTGCGGCGGTGAGGCCGGCGACAAGTTTCATTTCGAACTTCGGTTTGAGTTCGAGGTCGACGACGCGTTTCTTGAGCGACTCGGGAAGCGATGCGCCGATCTTGCGGAGGAACTCCACACCTTCGAGTGAATCAATCACGCGGCGAGGAATCAGGTAGCGTGGCATCACATCGGTTTCCTCGAGCCAGCGTGGCGGGCCTGGGAATACCGTTTCATCGGATTGATAAAGCTCCTTGCGTCCGGGCAGGAGGCGCACCGAGTGTGAAACATTTTCGCCGGCGGCGGTGACCAGTTGGAGCGCGAAACTGTTGGCGTCGTATGGATCGTCTTCGCAGACCCAACGCAGCGCGTCGGTGACGACCTTGAAGTCCTTGTCGTCGAGGTTGACGATGTAGCCTTTGAGCGCGGGTTGGCGGAAAACCCGGTTCATGAAGCGGCATGATTCCTCCTGATCGAAATCGAGGGTCGTGTCGCCATGCTGACGGTAGAATGCGAGGAAATGTTCCCACAGCGTTTGGCTCGAGGCATCCATCAGCATCGCGCCTTCGTGATGGAGCTTCACATAGTGCTCGATTTCATTTTTCTCGCGCAGCTGGATCCAGACAGCTGACTTTGATTCCTTCACCTCCATGCGGGCCTCATTGATGGTGGCGACGAGGCGAAAAGCGGCGGTGATTGGCTCTTCTTGCGGTGGGCGCTCGTTGACCTGCTCGATGCGTTCGTACCATGCGGCGACTTCGCGTTCCTGTTCCCAGTCGGCCATCTTGCGCTGCACGTGGCCGAGGTCGGTGATCACGCTCATGAACTCCGGGTAGGGGAGTTTGCGTTTGTAAAAGGCGTAGGCGATGTAGTTCCAGAACTCGAGGATGTCGCCAGGTGGCATCGGCCAGAGTTCGAGCGGCTCGTAGGTGGTGATTTCCCAGCGCGGGCTGATGCGGACCATGTCGTGGTCGTGGAGCTCGCCCTCGATCACATAGCGGCGATAGCGTTTTTCGATTTTGCTGACAAAGTCCGCTTCCTTGTCGTCGAGTTCGCGTCCGAGTTTTTCCTCGATGATGTCGAGGACTGGCGTGTCGTCGAATTTGTTGGGCGACTCGGGCAGGTCCTCGCCGCGGTGCATGCGCTCCATCATCGTCGCATACTGACAGGCGCCGGAGACGATTTCGTCCTCGGCGGTGCAGGATCCGAACCAGCGGTTGCCCTGGAGGCGGAGGCTAGTGCGGAAGGTGCCGCTTTCATCCTCCACGCGACCTTGAATGAAGAGGTGATTGCCAAAGATCTGGGTGACCGCGCCGTCCTTTTGAAGCATTTCCCCTCGTTTTCGTGATTCTTCGGGGAAGCTGTTGAGAAAGTTGAGTGTGGCGCGGTCAGGGTTCATGGATTGTCGGTTTGTGAGATCGTTTTTGGCTGGAAAAGTGGATTGATGTGGCACCTCGGGGGCGCACCTCACGGGGGAGCGATTCTAAACCACGATTTTTTCACGAATCAATCAAAACATCTTGGATTTCGTCGCTACGGAATTTATCCGCCCGCCCACTGGCCACCGATTTTCGCAAAAAATCTAACAACGTGTACGGATCAGCGCGTTCATGCCGATTCCAAGGCCTGCGATCATGAAAAGTCCGGGAAACCAAATCGAGTATCCGGGCGCGAGTGAGTCGGGCTTGAGCACGGCGAGTTGCGGATTTTTTGGGTTCACGAAGCACTCGGTGTTCATGCCGACGGGAAATTCCGCAAGGCGTTGCTCGGCGAGGTTGCGTTTGTTGGTCCACGGATTACCGCGAAGGGTGACTTTTTCACCGATCAGTCGCTGATCCTGCCATTCGTAGCCGAAGCTGAGTTGATGACGAAATTCTGCCGGGGAATTTGGATCGTGTCGGCGTTCCTCAAGTTCGGATTGCAGAATGACGCATGGGGTTTTCGGCCAACCTCGCATTTCTTTGGCTCGCATGTAGCTGCGCGCCATCAGGAAAACGAAAAGTGCGCCGATCAACGCGAGCGAGAACCCAATGAAGGCCATGAACCATCGGCCGCCGCGAGTTTGCTGGGTGGTCTCCTGAACGCAACGTGTCATCGACATGCCAAGCGCTCAGGCGAGTTGTTTTTTCCAGCGGGAAATTTCGGCGTTTACATTTGCGACCGAAGGAGCACCGGGATTCGTGCGGGCGCTGAGGGCGCGCTCGACGGAGAAAACCTCGGCTGCATCGAGTCCGTACGCGGGGTCGATCGCCGCAAGGTCGAGCGCGTCGAGCGGAGTTTTCGTGCGAATTGATTCGGCGACCGCATTGCCGACGAGTTCGTGGGCCTGACGAAATGGAATCCCTTTGCGCACCAGATAATCGGCAAGGTCGGTGGCTAGCAGCATCGGATCGGACGCGGCGGCGCGGCATTTTTCCTCGTTCATTTCGAGCGCGGCAATCATCTCGGCGTTGACCGCCAACACGAGCTTGATGGTGTCGACCGAATCAAAGAGCGGCGGTTTGTCCTCTTGCAAATCACGGTTGTAGGTGAGTGGCAAGCCCTTGAGGTTGGTGAGGAGGTTGAGCAGGTTGCCGACGAGGCGTCCGGTCTTGCCGCGAGTGAGTTCGCAGACATCGGGATTTTTTTTCTGTGGCATCAACGATGAGCCGGTTGTGTGCGCATCGGAAAGTTGAACGAAGGAAAATTCCGCCGTGCACCAGAGGATGAGGTCTTCGCTCAAGCGCGAAAGGTGCGCGCCGCAGAGCGAGATCGCAAAAAGCAACTCGGCGATGTAGTCGCGGTCGGCGATGGCATCCATTGAATTGCGCGTGACGCCGTCGAAGCCGAGCTCGGCGGCGATGGCCTCACGGTCGAGGTTGATCGTCGACCCAGCCAATGCCCCCGAACCCAGCGGGCAGATGTTGAGGCGCTGGCGGCAGTCGGCGAGGCGGGATTTGTCGCGCTCGAGCATTTCGACATAGGCGAGAAAGTGATGACCGACGGTGACGGGCTGACCCCGCTGCAGGTGGGTGTAACCGGGCATCATCGATGCGGCGAATTTCTCAGCGCGATCGAGCAGGGCGCTTTGCAGTGTGGTGACAGCGCTGATGATTTCGCCGATCTCAGTGCGGCAATAACGGCGGGTGTCGGTCGCGACTTGATCGTTGCGAGAGCGAGCGGCGTGGAGTTTCGCGCCGGTCGGACCGATGCGGCGGGTGAGCTCCGCCTCGATGTTCATGTGGATGTCCTCGAGCGAGGTCTTGAACTCAAATTTTCCCTCGAGGATTTCCTTTTCAATTTCCCTCAGGCCGCTCTCGATTTTTTTAAACTCCTCCGCCGTGAGTAGCCCGGCATTTTTTTGCGCGCGAGCATGGGCGATCGAGCCGGCGATGTCGTGCGAAAATAGCCGCCAATCGTAGGAAACCG
>JBMTCI010000167.1:0-3438 GCA_049430745.1 Luteolibacter sp.
ATCATGGCCGTGCCCGCACACGACGAGCGCGACTTCGAATTTGCGACGAAGTTTGGTTTGGAAATTAAGGAAGTCGTAGCTGACAAAAATGCGGGCGAGCCGCCTGCTCTTCCGTTTTGTGAACACGGCGCTGCGATCAACTCCGGTTTCCTCGACGGACTTGCGACAGCCGACGCCAAGGCAAAGATGATCGACTGGCTCGAAGCAAATGGCAAAGGCAAGCGTCGCGTTCAGTACAAGCTCCGCGATTGGTTATTTTCGCGTCAGCGCTACTGGGGCGAGCCGTTTCCGATTGTTTGGAAGGACGGACATCATCATGCGATTACCGATGCAGATCTCCCACTGCTTGCGCCGCCGCTTGATGATTACAAACCCAGCGGTACGCCCGACCCACTGCTCAGCAAGGCGACTGATTGGGTCAATCTTCCCGATGGCTCGACGCGCGAAACCAACACGATGCCACAATGGGCGGGCTCGTGCTGGTATTACCTTCGCTACTGCGATCCTAGTAATAAGGATCGCTTCATTTCCAAAGACGCCGAGGCGTATTGGTCTGGCAAAGGCTCTTCGACGGGCATGGTCGACCTCTATGTCGGCGGCACCGAGCACGCGGTGCTGCACCTGCTTTACGCGCGTTTCTGGCACAAGGTGCTCTTCGACCTCGGCCATGTGAGCACGCCCGAGCCATTCCAAAAACTCGTCAACCAAGGCCTCATCCTCGGCGAGGACGGACAGAAAATGTCGAAATCACGCGGCAATGTGGTGAACCCTGACGATGTCGTGCGCGAGTACGGCGCCGATGCTTTGCGGCTTTACGAAATGTTCATGGGTCCGCTCGAGCAGGTGAAACCATGGCAAATGAAAGGCGTCGAAGGGGTCTCGCGATTTCTTGCGCGCGTTTGGCGCATCGCCTTCGAGGAAAGTGATGGCAGTCATCAGGTTTCTTCAAAAATCAAGGATGTCGCCTGCACCGACAAAGAACTCCTGCGCGTCGTGCACGAGACGATCAAGAAAGTCGGAGAGGACATCGAGAAGCTCAGTTTCAACACCGCGATCTCGCAAATGATGATTTGCACCAACGCATTCACGCAGGCCGAGATCGTGCCGCTCAAGGAGTTCATTCAATTCCTCACGGTATTGAATCCTTTTGCTCCGCATCTCACTGAAGAAATTCACGAACGCGTGGTGGCGATCAGCGGACTCTCTCCATCACTTCTCTCCGAAACCACATGGCCGACCTATGATCCTGCCGCACTCGTTCGCAACGAGATCGAGATTGTCGTGCAAGTGAACGGCAAACTTCGCGAGCGTCTTACGGTGTCGAAGGATGCCGACGAGGAGGCAGTGAAGTCCCTGGCCTTGCAAAGTCCGAAGGTACTCGAGCACACGGATGGCAAAACCATTCGCAAGATCATCTTCGTGCCGGGAAAACTGCTCAACATCGTTGCAGCCTAGGAAAATGCCCGTCATGGCGGGTCATCAAATGGCTTGCGGAGTTTTGGCGCTAGCGGTAGTGTGCTAGTTGGATAAACCCAAAAACCATCATGAATGATCATACCGCCAATCATCTCGATGATCAAATCGCCCGTGCTGGCGATCAACTCGACAAGCTCAGCGATGAGCTCCAAGAAATCGGCGAGCCCGCTTCACGCGAACTCGATCGTCGGCTCCATGCACTGAAGGTCGAGTACAAGGCGCTGCAGCGAAACTATGGCGAGTTTCAGCATCGTGATCATGATGGCGCGCTTGCTCTTCAGAAAATCCACATCTTGCTCGATCACATTGAACGCGAGGAATGCTCGCTCGGCCATGAAGCCAGCTTTCTTCACCAGTCAAATCCCTCAAGCATGGAGTTGGCTGTGCGAGCGGGATCCCAAATCGTCGCGCTGTGCCGGCAAGGCAAACAGCATTTGATTGGCGATCGTCATCCGCTCGGCACATCCGCATTTGTCAACCAAAGCTCGGATGAGATTCATGCGATGGCCAAGCAGCGGGGCTGAACCGCTGCCGCATGCATCATTCTTCTGCGTCCTTGGCCGCTGATTTTTTGGTAGCGGCCTTTTTTGCCGGTCGCGGTGGGAATTCGAAACCGACTTTGCCTTCCTTAACATCGAAGGTCAGGAAAGCATCGAACTTGCGTTTGGTCCGGTTTGAAACAAAGCCCTTGATGAGGTCGGTTTTGCCGACGCTGACCAACTTGATCGCCTGTTCGGGAGTGATCTCGTGCTGCAGGATCGACTTGCCGATACGAATGCCGTTGGGCTCTTTTTTGGTGATGACTTCCGGCAGGTGATAGGCCTTTGCGCTTTGGTAGAGTTTCACGCGGCGGCCGTCGGCGAGATCCACCTCTCCAATGACTTGTTCTTCGGTGAGCTCGGCGGCCGTGTCGTTTTCACCATTGTCGAAGACGAAGTTGACCTTGAACTTTGCATCAAGCTCGAGTCCTGCATCGAAGGGTTTGTTGAACTTGGATTTGAATCCGCTGAGTGGGCCGACGAATTTTTTCGTGAACAATTCGATGGCTTCGGCCTCGGTGATCAGGCGACCGGCGATGTGTTTCTTGGCCTTGAATTTGCACTCGGGCTGACGGCACTCGTAGGTGGCATCGGTCTGGCGCAGCCCCTTGGCGCCGCAGATTGGGCAAGCGACATTCAGATCGGGGAACGATTGGTTTTTGGCATCATCCGCGCGCTGTTTTGCCTTGCCGACAATTTCTTCCGTGTAGGCATTGATCTCGCGCATGAAGGTGTCGCGTTCGAGCTCGCCTTGTTCCATGAGGTGCAGTTTGTGCTCCCAATCGCCAGTGAGCTTGGGCGAATAAAGCCCTTCGATCTTCATGTCGCGCACCAAATCGATGAGCCGCATGCCGCTGTTGGTGACATGCAAATCACGACCTTCGCGTGCGATGTATTTTTGGGAAATGAGTCCTTCGATGATCGCCGCACGCGTGGCAGGCGTGCCAAGTCCGCGTTCGGACATGGCTTCACGCAACGCTTCGTCGTCAACGAGCTTGCCCGCGCCCTCCATCGCCGAAAGCAGGGTCGCTTCGGTGTAGCGCGCGGGTGGCTTGGTTTCCTCGTGCAGGACTTCGATGGATTCGACCTTGGCATTTTCGCCCGCGCTCACAGCGGTGAGCTCGTCCTTGCCCGATGCCACGCCGGCGCGTTTGCCGTAGACCTCGAGCCAGCCGGGCTTCACCAAAACGCGACCCTCGGTCTTGAAGGCGTCCGTGACATCGCCATTTGAAATCCGCGTGAGGCGAGTCGTTTGCTCAAATTCAGCGGCGGGATAAAACACGGCGATGAAGCGTTTGACGATCATGTCGTAAACTTTCTGCTCGGTGTCGCTAAGCTTGGAAAATTTTCCCGTCGGAATGATGGCGAAGTGATCGGAAACTTTTTTGTCGTCGAACACGCGCTTGAGCTTGGCGAGCTTCGG
>JBMTCI010000168.1:0-3438 GCA_049430745.1 Luteolibacter sp.
GGAGCTTGCGAATGAGGGCCTCCGGCGACATTGACGAGTGAAGATTCACCGAGATGCGCGTGAGGAAATGCACGATCGATCCGAGATTCAGAATGCTGCGCGGGTGGCGTGAAAGTTGGCCTAAGTCGAGAAGTTTTGAAACGAGGGTTTGCGCGACATATTCGTGCTCGCGGATTTCCTTCTCGTCGGCGGCAAAGACATCGTGGTCCTCCGCACGCGCGGTGCCAGCCAATGCCATGGTTTCAAGTTGGCAAGCATCGAGCGAAAAAAGCAGTTCGGGTGTCGCGCCTGCAAAGCCGGTCTCACCATCGATCCACCCGTATGAATGCAAGGGCGCGCGCAGACCTTGCATCGCATCGACGATTGCTTGGATGGGGGAGGATTTGCAAATCCCTGTCTCGGTCACAACGGGCACGGTTTTTTCAAATTCACCGCTGTGAATGCTCGTCATGATTTCCTGAAAGACCGAAGAGAAGGGTGTAGCATCGAGGGCTTGCCAATCGCACTCAATGGGCTCGGCTTTCATTTCATCTGCAACAGTCTCCGCCGTGAGGTACTCGACACGACTTGGCAATTTCCAAGGCAGTGGGTCCGAGAGAGCAAAGTCCTGCAGGTAAAATGCCGTGCCGTCATGGGGAGCCTCCGCATTGGAAGTGAAGGGACCATGGCCCACGATTCTCGTCCCGTCGCTGCGGGTGAGCCATGCCATGGATGGAGGCTGGTTGATCATGGGGGTGCGTGACGATGCTCGCGATGTGAGCCGCGCGCAAGTTTCATTCGTTCAGAACGCGTCACGCACATGGTTGACCTCGGGCAATGCGCCGTCTTCGAGCCAGACCTCGATCACATCAAAGCGCCATGGAAGATTGCGTGACTTGAGCAACTTGAGCCAGGCGTTGGCGCCGCGCTCGATGAGTTGTTGTTTGGATTTGTTGACCGCGTCGAGGGGGCGAATTTTCGCGTCTTTTTGACGGGTTTTGACTTCGACAAAAAGAAGCAGTCGATCTTGTCTGGCAATGATGTCGACCTCGCCACGGCGTGGACCTTTGAAATTTCGTTTCAAAATCCGATGACCAGTTGATCGCAAAAAATCGACAGCGACTCGTTCGCCGTATTCACCGATCCATTTGCGGTCGCGTAGCGAACCGTCAGGCGCGGTCAAGCGGCAGGGCGAGTTGAGCCACCGGCTGAAACGAGCGACGATGATGGCGACAAGGGCCGTGTATCCGAAGCGCTTCAAGATGTGCTTTGGTGCCATATCCCTGATGTTTCGCAAAGCCGAATTGCGGAAACTCACGGTCGATTTCCAGCATGACGTCGTCGCGTGTGACCTTGGCAATGATGCTGGCGGCTGAGATCGATAGCGAGATTGAATCACCTTTCACAATGCCGTCGTGTGGAATGGGAAATGAGCGGAGCGGGAGACCATCGATGAGGCAGTAATCGGGGGCTTCGCCGAGTGACTCGACCGCGCGTCGCATGGCGAGATGCGTGGCATTGAGGATATTGAGCGTGTCAATTTCCTCGTGATCGGCGGTGGCAATCGACCAGACGATGTCCGGATGCGTTGTGAGGTGGTTGTAGAGTTTGCGGCGAGCTGTAGCGCTGAGTTTTTTTGAGTCGTCGAGGCCTTTGCAGGAGAAACCTTTCGGCAAGATGACTGCCGCAGCGGCGACTGGTCCAGCGAGCGGACCTCGTCCGGCTTCATCAATGCCGGCGACTCGCGAGATGCCGCGAGCGTGAAGAGCTAGTTCCAGGGAGAGGTCGGGCACGCCAAAGCGTTTTTTTTCACATCTGCTATTGGCTGCAAAGCAATTTCATCGAGAGGACAAAGCCTAAAATGATGTTCATCCGAGCGCGATCGCGTAGGTGAAACTTGAATCATTCGGTTCAATGATTGGACGCAAATGATTTTATACCTCTGGATTGATGCGGGATGGACGGTGGTGATGCTCGGGCTTGGCGGTATTTTGGGAATTTTGCTGCACAAGCATCAGCCCTCGGGCTACCGCACTTTGCGCAGCATGTTCCCAAGAAGAAAAGTTGAGGTGCCTAAGGAGGTGAAGGGGGAGTGGGCGATAGGCGTGTATGAGGGGGCAAGCCCATGGAATTTGGTTGAGAGCAAACGGGTGGAGAATCCGGTGCTCACAAGGGATGACATCACCGATGTGGATGCCGAGTTGTTGGCTGATCCCTTCATGCTGATCCGTGACGGTGTCTTTTATCTGTTTTTTGAAATTTTGCTAGCAGCTCAAAACAAAGGAGTGATTGGGCATGCGGTCAGTGCCGATGGTTACGAGTGGCAGTATCGGGGAGTTGTTTTGGAGGAGAATTTTCACCTCTCGTATCCGCATGTTTTTGAATGGAACGGACAGGTGTACATGGTGCCTGAGTCGAACGAAGATTTTTCGGTCAGACTCTATCGAGCGGTGGAATTCCCGAAGCGGTGGGAATTCGTCAACAAACTCCTCACGGGTCATGACTATGTCGATGCGACACTGTTTCGTCACAACGACATGTGGTGGATGTTTGCGAGCACAACACGCAATGATGTCCTTAATTTGTATTACTCACCCAATTTGAAAGACGGGTGGTCGGCTCACCCGATGAACCCGGTGGTGAAGCTCGACAAGCATATCGCAAGGCCAGGTGGAAAGGTGATCGAGCATGAGGGAAAGCTGTATCGATTTGGTCAGGATGATGACCCGGATTATGGCATCCAGGTCTTTGCGTTCGAAATTGTGGAGCTCAACATTAGGGTTTATCGCGAGAGAATGATGCTGGAGAAACCTGTCGTCACAGCCAGTGGCCACGGGTGGAATTCGACGGGCATGCACCATGTCGACATGCACCAGCGGGGGGATCAGTGGATGGCCGTGGTGGATGGGCGCAATGCGTGATGCAGGTTGGCGTCGCGATGTTCTGCGATCAAGCGATGGTAGAGGTCGATCGTGCGCTTGGTTTGGAGAGAAATCGGATATTCTTTCACCACAATTTCGCGACAATTTTGCGCCATCGTTTGTAACACTTTAGGATTGGAGATCATTTCCTCAATCACACGGCTGAGGTCGCAAGCGTGTTCTGGTTTGGCGAGTTGTCCAGTGATGCCCTCGCGCACGAGTTCGGGGACGCCACCGACAGCGAATGATGCGACAGGTGTGCTGCAGGCCATGCTTTCGAGAATCACAAGGGGCGAGTTTTCCGCACGACTTGGATGGATGAATAGGTCGGCGGCCGAGAACGCGAGGACCTTCATGCGGTCGTTGTGCAGGTAGCCGAGTTGGATCGATGGGATACCGGTTTCATTGACAATTTCTTCACTTGCGTTGCCAAAGACGAGCAAGACAAGTTGCTGTTTGAGCGAATCGGGTAAGCGTTGCAAAGCCAAGACGAGAAGATCGGCACCTTTGAGCGGACGCTTCATGGTTTCGGCACCGA
>JBMTCI010000169.1:0-3433 GCA_049430745.1 Luteolibacter sp.
GCCAGCCACGCAAGCAATTGCAGCGCACTGTTGCGGTGGTCGGGGTGATGGGTGATCTCGACGCGATCGATTTCGGCAATCGCGCGTTGAGCGGTCGGGTCGTCGAAGATGCTGGCGACGCCGAGGCGAAACTGCCAGGTGCGCGACCACGCATGATCCTGTAGGATCAGCTGACTGTTCGAGTGCGAGGCTTTTTCGATTTTTCGAAATGATTCGGCCGGGTTTTCCCACGATGAGCTGTCGACAATCAGGCGATCGATCACGCTCACCAAGCGTTCGGAAAAAATGTCGGAGAGTTCGCCCTGCCACCAGAAGACCAGCGGCAGATCGGAGTCGAGATGGGCGAAGACCGTGTTGCGAAAGCGACCCGTGACCTTGCCGGTGAGGTGCAGTGCGATCTGCTCGCAGCACACCGATCGTCGGCCATGGTCGAGGTGGCAGTGGGCGGTGATCCATGCCTGAATGCCGGGCAAGGCTTGGTTGGGGTCGACCTCCACCAGGATGGCGCGGCAAGCGTGCTCGCGGGTGAGGTGGCGCACGATGGCAGAGTTTTCCAGCAAGGCCCCGGGTTTTTCCGAGTAGACCACGAGGTTGATGAGCGACGCATGGGTGCGCGACTCGTCTTGAGCCCGAAGTTTGTGCAACTCACGGTCGATGGCATGGACCGGCACCTCAATGCCCAGCTCGGCATGGGATTTGGTCGCTAATGGGTTGGAGGTCACGCTCATGGGCTGCGATGTCCTTCAATTTGGCCAGAAATTCAGGCCCTAGGCAAGCATCCCACGGCAGTATTGAGGGTCATGCTGAAGAGGGTCACTTTGCCGACGAATTTTTTTGGCAAAGAATCGTGCTTGCGTGAGATGCGGCATTGGTACTGCTTTTCACCCGCCACCCATGCCCACCAGTCCGAAACCAATTGAAAAGCCTTTGCTCAGCGATGCTTTCCAGCTTCTGGAATCCGAGCTCGCGTTTGCCATTGAGTCATTTGGCGCAATGCTCAAGCGGCTGGGCCATGGCGACCTTGCCGATCGCTTGCCGTGGAGTGGCAAGCCACTGACCGCTGCCGATGGCATTGATCGCGGGTTGGGTCAGGCCTACTCGATCGCCTTTCAGCTTTTGAACATCGTCGAAGAGCGTGTGGCAGCGCAGGTGCGGCGCTGGCGCGAAAAAGCTCATGGCCCGACCGCTGAAAAAGGTCTGTGGCCTGACAAGATCGCGGCCATGCGTCACATGGGACTCGATGCTGCTGGCATTCTTGAGGTGCTCCGTGAAGTGCGTCTTGAGCCGGTGCTGACCGCCCATCCGACCGAGGCGAAACGCGAGACCGTGCGCGAGCGCCATCGCGAAATTTACGACATCATGCAGGAGCGTGAGAACTCGACCTTCACCGAAAGGGAGCGCGCGCGCGGACGTCATGCGCTGGAGTCGAGATTGGAAACGCTGTGGCGCACGGGTGAAATCCATGTCACCCGCCCAAGCATCAACCAAGAGTTGGAAAACGCGCTGTTCTATTTGCGTGAAGTTTTTCCTGAAGCCGTCTCCCGCGCACACACGCACCTTCGAGAGGCATGGGAACAGGCGGGATTTCCGCTCGATGATCTCGAGCACATGCCGCCGATGATTCGCTTCGGCACCTGGATTGGCGGCGATCGCGATGGGCATCCGGGTGTGACGGCTGAGGTGACCGCTCACGCGCTCAGTTCACTGCGCTCGAACGCGCTGCGCCTGTTTGCAAGGCAACTCGAAGGCCTTGCGCACAACCTGCCGCTGAGTCGCTATTTCCAAAAAGTGCCGCCTGCGTTGGAGGATCTGCTCGCCCGCCTTGCGTCCGAACTTGAAGGGCATGAAGAGGCCTCGAGCGTTGGCACTTTGCAACTTCAGCATGCCGAGGAGCCATGGCGGCTTGCTGCGCATCTGATGCGACTCAAGGTCCTTGTTTCGCGTGATCAGCCGAATGCCGCGGCGGTCTATCGTCAGCCCGAGGATCTTGCCGCCGACATCGCGGTGCTCGAAGAAACGCTCAATGCCACTGGCGCTGATGCCTTGGTCCGCGATTTCATCCAACCGCTACGCCGTCAGCTCGCGGTGTTCGGTTTTCATTCGGCGATTCTCGATGTGAGGCAAAATTCTGCTTTTCACCAAAAAGCCGTGGGCCAGTTGCTCGTCAAGGCAGGCATTACCGATGCGGACAATTTCGATCAATGGTCGGAAGAAAAACGTCTCGCGTTTCTCAATGCCGAACTCCTCTCACCGCGACCATTTCTTGCATCGGGTATTTCCGCCGGCCCCGAGGCAGACGCGGTGCTCGACTGCTACCGCGTGCTTGTTGCGCACCGTGCGAGCTGTGGCGACGCTGGTCTTGGTGCGTTGATTGTTTCGATGACTCGCGGCACTGCTGATTTGCTCACGGTGTATTTGCTCGCGCGCGAGGCGGGCTTGATGGAAATGCGCGCCGATGGTTTGGCATGCCCACTTCCCGTGGTTCCTTTGTTTGAAACGATTGACGATCTCGAGCACGCGCCTGGCATCGTCGAAGAGTTTCTTTCACACCCAGTCACGAAGCGCAGCCTCAATGGCGGTGACTTTCAGATGATGCTGGGGTATTCCGATTCCAACAAGGACTGCGGCATTCTGGCTAGTCAGTGGGCCTTGCACAAAGCGCAGGTTGAGCTTTCAGCCGTGTGCACCAAACACGGAGTGCGCCCGGTGTTTTTCCATGGTCGTGGTGGCACTGTCGGCCGTGGCGCGGGTCCAGCCCATTGGTTCATGGAGGCTTTGCCGCATGGCGCGCTTGGGGGTGCTTTTCGCATGACCGAGCAGGGTGAAACCATCGCACAAAAATACGCGCACTGCGGATCAGCCACCTATCACACCGAGTTGTTGCTCGCATCGGTGGCTTCGGCGACTGCCAAGCATCGTCATGCAAAAACCGCGGCGGATGCCGATCCGCGTCTGCTCGAGCAACTTGCCTCATGGAGCCGCGAGGCCTACAGGGAATTTTTGCACGCGCCGGGCTTCATTGATTTTTATCGCAGCGCCACGCCAATCGACGCCTTGGAAAATGCCCGCATTGGTTCGCGTCCCGCGCGACGCACCGGTCGTGCAACGCTCGAAGATTTGCGCGCAATTCCATGGGTTTTTTCGTGGACCCAATCGCGCTTCTATCTGCCTGGCTGGTATGGCTCGGGCTCAGCGCTCGAGCGCTTGCGTGTCGAAAACCCCGAGGGTTTTGCCAAGCTCGCAGGTCAGGTGCAGGGTGTGCCATTCCTGCGCTACGTCATCACCAACATCGACAGTTCGCTCGCCAGTGCCAATGAAGACATCATGCGTGCTTACGCGTCGTTGGTGCCCGATGAAAAATTGCGCGACACTTTCCTTGGGATGATCCTCGATGAGTTTCATCGCACGCATGAAGCGGTGCGGAGTTTGTTCC
>JBMTCI010000170.1:0-3431 GCA_049430745.1 Luteolibacter sp.
GGAGGAATCCAATTGACCGCCCGATCGCTGATTTCTCATCATCGCGTTCATGATCTCCGCCTCCATCTGGGACAAGCTGCTGTCATTTTCGGGACTCGATTTGGCGAAATGGCTCCTCAGTGCCCTGATCATCGTCGCGGTGAACAAGGTTCAGCTTTTCAACGACAGGCTCTCGGCCCTCTTGATCGCATTGCCGCTGACCTCGCTGCTGGCGATGATCTGGATGCATCAGGGCGGCCAGAGCTCCGAGCGTTTGGCGAATCATGCGGAGGGCACCTTTTGGTTCGTACTGCCGACCCTGCCGATGTTTCTCATTTTGCCTTGGATGTGGCGCAACGGATGGGGTTTTTGGTCGGCGCTGGGCCTGAACTGTCTCATCACCGCCGCGCTATTCTGGATCATGGTCGCAGTCCTGCGGCGTTTTGGCATCGATCTGATGCCAAGCTGAGCCCCGAGAACGGCTGAACGGGTCCTCGGCTAGGGCAATTTATCGCGTATCCACCCGACTTTAGGCTTGTCACAGCCCCCTAAATTTGCTTGGGTCTTCGGCCCGGCGCGTGTGCCGTCCACCCATCATCCACCCTCCAAAGACTTGAGCGAAAAAGTTCCGTCACCTCAGCCTGGGAATGTCATCCCATTCGAGCAGGCTCGGCCGGATTCGCGATTTCCCGGATCTCCTATGAAAAGCGACCTCCTCGAAAAGGCATCTGAAATTGTCACCGACCCCCTCGTCCTGATCAACCTCGTGTCGCAGCGCGTGCGCCAGTTGAACAGCGGTCGTTCGCCCTTGATTCCTGTCCGCCCGAGCATGGGGGTTGCGGACATCGCCCTTACGGAAATCATCGAGGGCAAGATCCAGTTGGTCGAGAAGGTCGAGGCGTGATTGCTTCTGCCTCGGGCCGTGAGATTTCATGAGTGCGGAAATCGCCACCAACCGGAAGGCCGGACGCGATTTCCACATCCTCGAAAAATTCGAAGCCGGCATCGAACTCAAAGGCACCGAGGTCAAATCGATCCGTGCCGGAAAAATCAATGTGTCCGACGCCTTCGCGCGGGTCGAAGGCAATCAGGTTTTTCTCTACGGTTGCGACATTCAACCGTGGCAAACGGCGGGCGAGTGGTTCAACCACATGCCCAAGCGTCCGCGCCGATTGCTTTTGCACAAACGCGAGATCCTCAAGCTCGCTGCCGCGACTGCGATCAAGGGCTGCACGCTGCCGCTGCTTCGCATGTACTGGAAAAACCGTCGTGTGAAGGTCGAGATCGGCGTCGGCAAGGGCAAGACGCATTCGGATCAGCGCCAAGATCTGAAGAAAAAGGTCGAGCTTCGCGAAGCGCAGCGCGAGATGGCGCGTTTCAATCAGCGCTGAACAAACAGCATCCTATTCCGGTGTAGGCTCTTCGGCCTGAGGCTTTGGTGGCAGATCCGTGGGAGGACGCGCGATGACGGGCGAGGGCTCGGAGGGTTTTTCCGAAGGCGTCGAAGGCGCGGCTTTGAGCTCTTTGTCTTCCGGCATCGTCAGCATGTCGGGCAATCGCAAGCCGTCATCCGGCATCATCGGCTTTGATGGCTCCGCCGCCGCTTCGGGCGCGATGGTTGCCACAGGCGCAGTTTCGGCGGCTTGGGTGGATTCTACCGGCGGCTTGCTTGGCTCAGCCTCGGGCGCGGATTTTTTCGATTTGAAAAACGAACATGCAGGCAAACAGGCAAGGCAGATGGCGATCATGCCATGCTTGATTTTTTTTTGGCCTGCCGGATCGGTGCGCATCGACTGTCACCAGCAAAGCCGTTTGCGCCTTGTCGCGCAAGGGAGAAGCGAAATCGCTTGATGCGGCGCGATGGCGGACGATTCTTCGCGGCATGCAGATTCGTTCCGCCGACCTGGTTACCAGCGCAAGCGATCTGGCGGGATGCCCCGACTGGCAACTGCCAGAGTTCGCGCTGATCGGTCGATCGAATGTTGGCAAGTCGTCGTTGGTGAATTTGCTCACCAACCGCAAGGGCTTGGCCAAAGTTTCGGCAACGCCGGGCAAGACGCGGCTGATGAATTTTTTTCTGATCAACCAGCAATGGAGTCTCGTCGATTTGCCGGGCTACGGATTTGCCAAAGTCGCCAAGGAGGAATCCCATGCGTTCAATGAACGCTCCGGCGATTACATCATCAGTCGCGCCTGCCTGCGTTGCGTGTTGGTCCTGATTGATTCGCGTCATCCACCGCAGCGCATCGACATGGACTTCATCGAATGGCTCAGCGGAACAGGTGTGCCATTTGTGATCGTGTTCACCAAGTCCGACAAACAATCCGCAGGAAAGACGCGCGCCAATGCCGCGGTATTTCGCGAGCATGTCGCAGCACGCATTGGCGTGGAGCCGGAAATTTTGGTCAGTTCGGCGCTCTCGCGCGAGGGTCGGGGAGATGTGATGAAGTTCATCGAGAGCCGCCTTGCTGGAAATCGCTGAATTTCAGAGGTTTTCCCAGTCGAATGCATCAACCACCACAACTCTCGCAACATTTAAGAACGAATCGTTTATGCGACTGCTAATTCTGATGTGGGCCATGTGCCTCTGCGCCGCCGCCCGGCCGTGGAGCGAGGATGTGATTTATTTCGTCATGACGGATCGCTTCCGTGATGCCGATACCACCAACAATGTTCCAAAAGGCAGCGATCCGCAGCTTTACGATCCGACACAGAAGAACATCAACCTCTACCACGGCGGCGATCTGCGTGGACTCGAAAAAGCCATTCAAAGCGGTTACTTCAACGATCTTGGTGTGACCGCGCTGTGGCTCACGCCGGTGGTCAAGAATGTGTGGAGGTCGGGTTACGATCTGGGCGGATGGAAATCCGGCTACCATGGCTACTGGACACAGGACTGGCTCGACATCGATCCGCATCTTGTGAGCCGCGAGTCGCTCGATGGCAAACCTTACAGCGACGACGCGAATGGCCGCATGGAGCACTATCGCGATTTTGTAAAACTCGCGCACAGCAAAGGCATCAAGGTCATCCAGGATGTCGTGCTCAATCACGCCGGTCCGGTTTTTTATTACGATGCCGATGGCGATGATGTGTTTGATGAAGCCGAAAAGGACGAGTGGGTGCAGCCGTTCAAGCGCGATGGGTATCATGCGAACGCCAAATGGGCGAGTGTGCCGCGATGGAATGCGGCAAAGGTCCAGCCCGATGGCCCGCGTGAGTTGTTGGGAAAAATGATCGACACACGCGGCTCGCTCGCGCGTTTGGAAAGCTATGGTCGCAAAGGATTTTCACCCGATAGCCTCAGCAAGACCGACGGCGAGGAAGTGACCTGCGATTTCTTTTCGCTGCGCGATTTTTGGACGCATCCGGAGGGCGAGTACTTCGATGAGCTCGTCGACGAGTTTGTGCGCATCTATGATTTTTACCTCAGCCATGTGGGTGTCGACGGA
>JBMTCI010000171.1:0-3420 GCA_049430745.1 Luteolibacter sp.
TTTCACTTCACGAACACAACGAGTCGCGTCGCGCACCCGAGCTCGCCGAGGCGGCGCGCAATGGCGAAACAATCGCCCTCGTCACTGATGCTGGCATGCCCGGAATTTCCGATCCTGGCTACCGCGTCGTGCAGGCCTGCATCGAATCCGGCGCGACACTCGAAGTCCTTCCCGGCCCCTCGGCGGTCATCACCGCGCTGATCGGTTCCGGTTTTCCGTGTCACGCATTTCGCTTCGGCGGATTCCTTCCCGTGAAATCCGGCAAGCGCAAATCCGCACTTGAGGCAGTAATTTCATCGGGCGAAACAGGCATCTTTTTCGAATCGCCGCATCGCCTTGTTTCAACGCTGGAAATTCTTAACGAGATCGATCCTACCTCGCGTGTCTGCGTTGCACGAGAGTTGAGCAAAAAATTCGAAACCTACCACCGTGGCAGCGCGGCAGAAATTTTAGCGCATTTCCAAGTTCACCCGCCCAAAGGTGAAATCGTGCTGCTGGTGCATGAGGGGTAAGAGTTATGGGTTATCTGTTATTGGGTCAGCAGATCTTTGATTGCTCCTCATGCCGCTTCAGTAGGGCCGGCTGATCATGGTTTGGTTTGTAAAACCGCGGTCAGTTTGACGACGACCGGGTTGGGCCATAGGGAATTGTTATAAATCCGCTGAGCGAGCATGATGTCGAGATGGAGGCCGTCATCTAGCTGTAAAAACTTCGGCGCGGGATCGGCTTGAGGCGCGTATTCGAGAATTTCTCCATCGTGCCCTAGCACGCTGATTTTGGTATCGGTCGTGGCTTTGAGCGATTGCAGCACGAAATTCTTGCGCTTACCGCGCTGCCACTCGCCTTGTCCTGTTAGAAAGGCGTACACAGTCGAGGGTTCTTTCGATGAGCGGGTGAACCAGACATCGCCTTCGCGAGCAACATGCCAGGGCCGAACCTGATAGATCGCCTCGCCATTGATAAAAAGCCAAAGACCAAGTTCGCGGATGATCCGCTCTTGTTCGAAGGGGATTGAGCCGGAGGGTTCGGGTCCAACGTTAAGCAGCAGATTGCCGCCTTTGGCGCGGGTTTCGATAAGCATGTTGATCAACTCAGCTCCCGATTTGTATTTTTCGTTGGTAGGTTTGAACTGCCATTGAGTGCCCAGCGTGAAGCAGGCTTCCCAAGGATCGGGTAGCATTTTTTCCGGCAATTTTTGTTCTGGAGTTTCGATGGCCCCTCGGGTCACGAGGGTGTCCGGTTGGAGTTTCCATGCGAGATCGCGAATGCCTTCAGGCTGACCATCAATGAATAGGTAGTCCACCGAGCCATAGCGGGTGTAGAGTTCCTCGATCTGGGCGAGGTTGCGCTTCATCAGTTCGGGATTTTCGGTCGGTAGAACCCTGCGATCGCCACCATGCTTGTAGCGTGAGATCGGAATGCCTTGTTGGTGAAGCATTGCGAAGTCATCTGGAGAAAAATAGAATCCCATGCCAAGTCCTGCGCCGCGGAAGGCATCGACATACATCTGGGTGACATCTTTGCGGTAGGGCGTGTTTGCGATGGAGAAGTTTGTGGTTTTGGTTGGAAACATGCAGAAGCCGCTGTGGTGCTTGTTGGTGAACACGGCATATTTGAACCCACATAATTTTGCCAGAGTCGCCCACTCCATCGGATCGTATCTCACGGGATTGAAGGACTTGGGCAGCTCTTCGAAGAATCGGCGCGCGTAATCGTCATCTGCGCCCACGAGGCTATGGCTTATGACCGTACCGAGCTGTGAATCCACCGACCAGTGGATGAACATCCCGAGTGCTTGATCCCGAAAGGCTTCGACTTTTTCGGGTTTATTGCGGTTTGCTCCTTTCGACACAGCCTCGTCAGCGACATTCTGATCGGCAACGGCATGGGCTCGTGGCGTGGCAGCTACGAGGAAAATTAGAAGAGCGATGAGGGGGCTGGCATGCTTCTGACGAGATGCAGCGATCGCAACTGATCGATACAAGGGCGCGCGGGTGACAGGATTGATCATGGAAGAATATTTAGGGTTTCAGGCCAAATTGTCAGGACATTTGCAAACATCGCCCCTCATCACGAAAAACTCTGCGCGTCCATGTCGAATACGACGGTGACATCTTCGGGTAGCGATGTCTTGGCGAGCACCGCTTGCACATGGCGGGTGAGGGATCTGGCCTGACGCGATCGCAGCGTGATTTGAAATCGGTACTGACCGTGGGCACGCACGAGTGGCGATGGTAGCACTTCGCCGAGCGCAATGCCTGACGGCAAATCTTCCTTGAGACGCAGGTGCAGGGTTTGCAGCGTAAACTCCGCGCGGCGTTCGTGATTTGATCTCGCGGTGAGCACCGCGCAATGACCGAAGGGCGGGAAACCAAACTGCTGACGAAATTCCATTTCCTGTTCGGAAAATCCATCGAAGTCGTGACGCCGCGCAAACTGGATCGATGGCGAGTGCGGCGTGAAGGTTTGCACGATCACTTCGCCCGCGAGGTCGCCGCGTCCCGCGCGCCCGGCAACTTGTGTGATGAGCTGAAAAGTTCGCTCGCCCGCGCGGAAGTCGGGAATGTGCAGGCCGAGGTCGGCATTGAGAATTCCGACGAGCGTGACATTTGGAAAATGCAATCCCTTGGCGATCATCTGCGTGCCGATGAGCACATCGATCTTGTGCGACTTGAAGGCATTGAGCGTGTCGCGCAGCGCGTGCTTGCGTCGCATCGCATCGGCATCGATGCGGGCGATTTTTGCCGAAGGCAAAACTTTGGCGAGCACCTCCTCGACCTTCTGCGTGCCGTAGCCTTGCAGGATGATCGCCGGATCTTTGCACTCCGGGCATTTGCGAGGAACGATCGCCTGATGCCCACACACATGGCACACGAGGCGCTCGTCGCTGCGATGATAGGTGAGCGCGACCGCGCAGTGCGGGCATTGGCAGACATGGCCGCATTGCGGGCATTGCAACGAACGGGCGAAGCCACGGCGATTGAGAAACAAGATCGACTGCTCGCCTTTTTCCAATCGCTGCTCGAGCGCGCTGCGAAGTTTGTCGGAAAGCATCGCGAGCCCACCCTTGCGCTTGGTGGCCTCGAGTCGCATGTCGACCACGCGAACCAGCGGCATCGATTGTCCGTCGGCTCGCTGATCGAGTCGCACGAGTTGGTATTTCTTTAACTGCGTGTTGTGCCATGATTCGAGCGACGGCGTTGCCGAGCCTAGCACGATCGCGCATTTTTCAAATGATGCGCGCAACACCGCGACATCGCGTCCGTGATAGCGCGGCACGCTTTCCTGCTTGTAGGTGTTCTCGTGCTCCTCATCGACGAGGATCAGCCCGAGATCCGGCAATGGTGCAAACACCGCCGAGCGTGCGCCGATGACGATGCGCGCCTTGCCTTTGCGAATGCGGTGCCATTCGTCGAAGCG
>JBMTCI010000172.1:0-3390 GCA_049430745.1 Luteolibacter sp.
CTCTATGTGATCGAGGTCAACCCACGCGCCTCGCGCACCGTGCCCTTCGTTTCAAAAGCCACCGGCGTGTCACTCGCAAAACTCGCCGCCAAGGTGATGCTTGGTCACAAGCTCAAGGATCTCGGTTTCACCGAAACCATCGTGCCGCCACACTTTTCAGTGAAGGAAGCGGTCTTCCCATGGAACCGCTTCCCCGGCATCGACATCGTGCTCGGCCCAGAAATGAAATCGACTGGCGAAGTAATGGGCATCGACCGCGACTGGGGCATGGCCTACGCCAAGTCGCAGATCTCCGCATTCAACCCGCTGCCGACCTCAGGCAATGTCTTCCTCTCGGTCTCGGATCGCGACAAGGACCGCGCCGTGGCCGTCGCGCGCGATCTCTCTGCACTCGGTTTCTCCATCTACTCGACTGGCGGCACGCACGCGCGACTCAGCGCCGAGGGCATTCCATCAAACCGACTCTTCAAGCTCGCCGAGCAAGCTCGCCCGAATGTCATCGACATGATGAAAAACCGCGAGATCCACTTTGTCATCAACACGCCGAGTGGACACGAAGCCCGCGCCGATGAAGTTCAAATTCGCTCGACCGCCATCGCGCAGAAAATTTCTCACGCGACCAACCTTGCCGCCGCCGAGGCCTCAGTGAAGGCGATTCGCTCGCTCAAAGAAAAGGAGCTCACGGTGCAAAGCATCCAAGAGTATCACGCTTGAGCGCTTGCAATGCGTTGAGTTGAAACGGTTTTTCGCTGATGACAAAAATTTCGGAATTTAAACATTGATTCGCAATTCTTGCGGCGCGATGTTTGAACGAATCCCAAAAAATATTATGAAGCACATTCGTTCATCCTCGCTCGTTATCTTCGCCATCATCGGTTCCTCACTCACCTCTTGCCAAACCCAGAGCGGTGGCGGTGCTCCCATCACGCCAGGCATGGAGCCGACCGTGCTTAACGCGAGCCCCTCCGAGGCCGCACAAACCCAAAGACTTTGGGCCAACACCCTTCATTCGATTTCCCGCGCCAAGCAGAGCCTTGAAGCCAACGACGCCAGCGCGCAACGCAACCTCGCCTTTGTTTTCGGCTCGACCGACGATTCCTGCCGCCAAGAAGTCCTCAAGCACATCCGCCTCATGGACAACAAAGCCCGCAGCCGCAAATACACGATCAGCCTCTTCGAGGGCAGCGTGGCTGGATTCGAAGGGCGCATGTCGATTGCCGCTCACACAAGAAGCCACGGCGCTGCAGCACTCTCGCTCAACAAGACCCAAATCAGCGGCGGATTTCTCGCCGAAGGCGTGCTCGCCCACGAGCTGAGCCACAACGCCGCAGGCACCCAAGACTTTGCTTACATCGAGCAATCCCAATCCCGTAGCGCTCGCGGATTCAACACCCCAACGGTCCTCTATGTTTCCAATGGCCGCAATGTGAACCTCGACATGGCCAAGCGCGTGCGCAACGCCGACAATTACTCGCTCTTTATCCAGCAGTATTGAGCGGCCTCACGAATCGTTTGCCATGAGGGGCGGACTTGTTATGCTCCGCCGCCCGGCCCAATGCGCCGGCCAAAGCAATGAATCCTCCTCATGTGGCAATCGTGGGCGCGACGGGTGCCGTCGGCGTTGAAATGCTCCAGTGTCTTGAACAACGGAATTTTCCGTTGGGTAAGCTCAAACTTCTCGCGTCGGCACGCTCGGCTGGAAAAAAAATGAACTTTCGCGGCGAGGAAATCCTCGTCGAGGAGCTCACCCATGAATCGTTTGGTGATGTCGATATCGCGCTCTTTAGCGCGGGCGGTGGAATCTCAAAGGAATTCGGTCCCTCGGCCGCAGCCGCAGGCGCGGTGGTAATCGACAACTCGTCGGCCTTTCGCATGGACTCCGATGTGCCGCTCGTCGTTCCGGAAATCAATCCCGCCGCCGCCAAGAATCGTCCGCGCAATATCATCGCGAATCCGAACTGCACGACGATCATTTCGCTGATGGCACTCGCGCCCTTGCATGAGGCGTTCGGTCTCGAGTCGATCATCGCTTCGAGCTACCAAGCAGTGTCGGGTTCCGGTGCTCAAGGCATCGTCGAACTCGAAGAGCAGGTAAAGGCGATCGCCAATGGTCAACCATTCACACCGAAAGTTTACCCACGCCAGATTGCTTTCAATGTGATCCCGCAAGTCGATGTCTTCACCGACAACGGCTACACGAAGGAAGAACTCAAGATGCTGCACGAAGGACGCAAAATCATGAATCTTCCGGAGCTCAAAGTTTCCTGCACCTGTGTGCGAGTGCCGGTCTACCGCTCACACTCAGTGTCGATCACCGCGAGTTTCAAGCGTCCTGTCGATGTGCAAGCCGCACGCGCCGCCTTCGCTGGCAAACTCGGCATCAAGGTGGTCGATGATCCAGCCAACAAACTTTTCCCCGTGCCGCTCGACACCACCGGCAAGGACGATTGCCTCGTCGGCCGCATCCGCAAAAACATCGTCTGCGACAACGCCCTCGACCTCTGGGTCGTCGGCGATCAAGTCCGCAAAGGCGCCGCGCTCAATGCCGTGCAAATCGCGGAAATCCTTTAAGAAGCACTCGGAGAGCTCGCGGAAGATCGAAGATCACCACCACCATCCACGATCCACCATCTTCGATCATGAATCTCAAATCCTACCTCGCAACCCGCGCGGCGAAGGTCGATGCGGCGATGGATGCTTTTTTGCCAAAGGCAACAGAGCGGCCATCGACGATTCACGAAGCCATGCGCTACGCCGTCTTTGCCGGCGGCAAACGCTTGCGCCCAGTGCTTTGCCTCGCAGCCGCTGAAGCCTGTGGCGGAAAAATTTCCAAAGCGCTCGCACCGGCATGCGCAGTCGAACTGATGCATACCTATTCGCTCGTGCATGATGACCTGCCGGCGATGGACGATGATGATCTGCGCCGTGGTCGCCCAACCTGTCACAAAGTCTATGGTGAAGGCATGGCGGTGCTTTGCGGCGATGCGCTGCTCACCGAAGCTTTCATCGTGCTCGCCCAGACCCCAGCGAGCAAACGCTACGGCGCGCGCGAGTATGTCGCTGAACTAGCAAACTGCGGAGGTAGCAAGCAACTCATCGGCGGTCAGGTGATGGATCTCGAAGGCGAATCCAAAAAACTCGGCAAGCGCGAACTCATTCGCATCCACGAAGCAAAAACCGCCGCACTGCTCACCACATCGCTGCGCCTCGGCGCCATGACCGCCAACGCGTCCCCCGCAGAGCTCAAGGCGCTCACCAATTTCGGCTACCATCTCGGCCTAGCCTTTCAAGTCATCGACGACATCCTCGATGTCACTCAAAGCACCGAGATCCTAGGCAAAACCGCAGGCAAGGATCAAGCGGTCGAGAAAACCACTTACCCCTCGGTCA
>JBMTCI010000173.1:0-3389 GCA_049430745.1 Luteolibacter sp.
GCAAGGTCCACTTCATCGATGGACGTCAGCCCCACGCTCTCTTGCTCGAGATCTTTACCGATGGCGGCATCGGCACGGAAATCGTGCACTGATCAAGTGGACCTATTAGCAGGGCTCACTGGCCCCAGGTTTTGACATCGTCCGCAGATTTGCCACTGGCGGAGACTCCATCGGCACCATCGCTCCAAACCGCAACGCGGCGCCCATTGAGAGTGACCGATTGACTACCAGACCCTTTGGGCTGAACACCGACAAGTTTCTCATCATAATCGAGATCCATGATGACATTGAAAGGCCCACCCCATGGATCGAACATACCGTCAACATCGGTGCCTGTTGAGTTGTAGATTAGGCCATCCTTTCTGCCTTTGCCTTCTTTGGCGGAAAGAAATTTGATGCTTCGAGGATTCAAACGATTGGCTGCCGAGGCATCCTCCATACCCAAAAGAACTTTCAGCAGATCAATGCCGGCTGCTTCAGTCGTCTTGATCGGGGCATCGGTCGAATCACTGCTCGGCATGCTGTTGTATTCGGTGTAATAGTTGTTCACCGCTGTTTCAATGCCGGTTGCGGCAGCAAGGCAGGTGGTCTTTTTCGCCTTCTGAATCGCCGATCCACCAGCCGTGAAGCCGACGCCCGCGAGCACGGCCACGATGGCAATGACCACCAGCAATTCGACAAGAGTGAAACCGCGATGAGCGAGCAAATGATGGGTTTTCATGATGTATGGAATGGGAAGTTTGGAAGGAGGTTTTTGTATCCTCTGATTCGCTGGAACAGATCCTTGCGACAGGAATTTTCTAAACCTGTTCCCGACGCATCGCAACTGTTTCCTTGCCTCTTGCTGCTTTGCCGTTGCGGGTAGACGCCGCTGCGCACAGAATACGCCCATGACCCGCAAAACTTTGAGCGACGCGATCCTGGCCCAGCTTCGGGCGCATCCGTCACAGCCGATGACCAAATCGGACTTTGCCCGCCAGCTCAAGGTGCCCAGCGACCAACGCGCCGAGCTTCGCAAGGCGATCGAGGGGCTCGTCCGCGCGGGCCACATCCAAGAGGGCAAAAAATCCTGCTACCTGCTCCGCGGGCAAGCCGGCAACTCCCTCGTCGGCACGCTCAAGTTTCACCCCAAAGGTCACGCTTTCTTTTTCCCCGATGCCACCGACGAGTCGAATCTCGCGACCGGCATCGACCTCGTTGCGAACTCGCGCATCCATGTCCCGCGTCGCGATTGCGGCACCGCCCTTGATGGCGATCGCGTGATGATTTCCCTCGCGAGACCCAGCCCCAAGCGACTCCCGCGCACCCGTGGTGAGCTCTTCCCCACGCAGCCCGACGAAATCCGCGGCCGCGTGGAAAAAGTCCTCGCGCGCAGATCGGGTCGCCTCGTGGGCACTTATCGGAAAAATCGCAAGTTCGCCTGGGTCGAATGTCAGGACAAGGCGATCGATGGCACGGTCGACATCACTGGCGACACGACCGCGCAGGCCGGCCAATTGGTCGTCGTCGACGTGGAAAATTGGGATGATCCAAACCACCCGCCGCGCGGACGTATCATCGAAGTCCTTGGTTGGCCCGGCGACCCAGGCGTCGACATGAACTCGGTGATTCACCGCTTCGGCCTGCGCACCTCGTTCCCCGAAGAAGTGCTCACAGCCGCGCGCAGTGTACCGGAAGAACCCGAGGCCGATGAAATTGCTCGCCGCAAGGATTGGCGCGACAAGCTTGTGATCACGATCGACCCCGCGGATGCGAAAGATCACGACGATGCCATCTGGCTCGAGAAAAAACGCGACGGTTGGTTGCTAGCCGTTCACATCGCCGATGTCTCGCACTACATCAAACCCGGCACAGCGATGGACAAAGAAGCCGTCGAACGCGGCAACTCGACCTACCTCGTTGATCGTGTGCTTCCGATGCTGCCGGTCGAGCTCAGCAACGGCATCTGTTCGCTCAAGCCGCATGTCGATCGACTCACGAAATGCGCGCTCATGGAAATATCCGCCAAAGGCGAAATCACACGCGCGACCTTCATCGATGCGGTGATCCACAGCCGTGCGAAACTTTCCTACGAACAAGCCCAAGACATTCTCGATGGAAAACCCGCACCGGAAAATTCCGATCCCACACTCGTGCCGATGGTCAAGGAGGCCTGGAAGCTCGCTAGCGCGATGCGGCGCCGACGCTTCGAAAGCGGTGCACTCGACCTCGAAATGCCGGAAATCAAAATCCGCCTCGATGAAAACGGTCGTGCCTGCGGCGCCGATCCGGTCGAGCACATCCAAAGCCACCAACTCATCGAGGAATGCATGCTCGCCGCCAACGAAGCGGTCGCACGCGTGCTGCGTCATCGCATGAAACCCTCAATCTATCGCATCCACGAGGATCCCGATCCATCACGACTCATCGAGTACACCGAAACAGCAATCCTTCACGGCTATCGACCCGGTGACCTCACCAACCGCGCGCACATTCAAAAACTGCTCGACGAATCAAAGGGCTCTCACGCCGAACACATCATCAAGCTCGGCCTGCTTAAAAGCCTCAAACGCGCCGCTTATTCCGCCGAACCGATCGGCCACTATGGCCTTGCCAAAAGCGACTACTGCCACTTCACCAGTCCCATTCGTCGATATGCTGATTTGATCGTTCACCGCGCGCTCCAACCCCTTCTCGAAAACCCTCCTCAGAAACACGACCGCACTCCGCCACAGTCGGAAATGCGCGAGATCTCACGACACATTTCCGACACCGAACGAACCTCGGCCGAAGCGGAAGCGGAAACCAAGCAAATCAAACTCTTCGAGTACCTCTCGCGCGTCGCGGAAATGCACGACCCGCATGTCTTTCACGGACTCGTCACCGATGTCCGCCCGATGGGACTGATGGTCGAAGTCCCCGACATGGGCATCCGCGGAGTGGTCAAGCGCGAGGATCTCCCCGCCGGACGCTGGCGTCTCGAAGCCCACCGCATGGCGTGGGTGTCCAGCGATGGTGTGGTGATCCAACTCGGCATGCGAGTCCCGCTCAGCGTCACCGCGATCGATCGCGAGAAACGCTTCGTTGATTTCAGCGTCGCAGGCCCACCCACGGGCAAAGGAATCCCCGTTCCGAAAAATTCCAAAGCCCCACCGGCGAAAAAACACACGAGGAAAAATATCTCTCCACACCAGCCCACAGGTCCCAACAAAAACCGCAAAGGCAAATCAAAGCGCGGTAAAAAACGCTAACCCATGACCACCGCCGAACTGATTCATCAACTGCCAAAGACCGAGACCCACCTTCATATCGAAGGTTCGCTGCCCTGGCCTTTACTCCAGGCAGCCCATCCGGTAAAATACCCATCACCACCCGCCTCGTGGTCGCCGGATTTCCGCTTCCGAAATTTC
>JBMTCI010000174.1:0-3384 GCA_049430745.1 Luteolibacter sp.
CTGCATCTTTGGTGAGCAATTGGTTGAGATTGAGTTTGGGCGATCCTGCGGCGAGTGAATCGATGCCTTTGGCGAAAGGGATGGTCGGTTGTTCTTCGTAAGAACAAAGAACGGCGCTGAGATTTTCTTCGACCACACGTGCGGCGGTGTCGATTTGATGTCCATCCGCACCGCGCTGAATCGGTGTCGGGATGTCCGCGGCGGCGAGGCAGGAATCGGGCGTGATGAGAATCGAACGGTTTTTTAGGATCGATTTTCCAACCTCGCCTTGAGCGTCTTGGCTTGTGTTGGGATCAACCGCGTAGAGAGCAATTTGATTCAGCGGCGCTCGATCATCCGCGAGCACCAGTGGGTTGAGTCCGGGCGCAGGAAACGGCCAAGCAGCGCGTTGATGCGATTCTTGCGGGCCATCGTTGTTTCCGGCCGTGCTCGCGTCGATTCTTGACTGCAGATCCTCCACCCAATAAGCGTAGCGAGCAATGGAGCGATTTTGATCATCCTTGAGGTAAACCCACGCGGCCCGTGCCTTGTCGAGGTAGGGCAGGGTGGTGAAGTCGATGCGTTGATGTTCATCGGTCGTGATGAGCGAATCGATCTCTGGCGCGGCAAGCGGTGCATCTTCGGGCAGCGTGTTGGTGCTGAAGAGCGGGATGTAGCGGAAGTTGAAGTTCTCGCCGCTGACTTTTCCACGCGCGAGAAAGAGATGGGGCGCAGCTTCACGCTCGGGATTGATCGGATCGTTAAGCGTGGACTGAACGATAAGAAATTCGTCATTGCTGGCTTCTCTGGTGATGATGCCGCGCAGTTCTTCAAGGCCGGCGTGGGCGGCGAGTTCCGCGCGTTGTTGATCGACTGCCGCTCGCGAGGTGCCGCGCTCGATACCGCTGATCGCCAGGCTGCCAACGCCAGCGATCAGCAACGCGGCAGCGACCACCAGGACAACGACCAGCGTGAACCCAGCCGCATGCTTGTAAGATGATGGTTTTTCAGAACGATTCATGATGGCCGAATCGAATGAGCGTTTCGTGGATTTCCAAATGCGGGTGGTTCTCTGCGTCCTCCGCTTTGCCTAAATACTTGCTGTTGGGTCCGGTGCCGTCCCAATCGTTGGCGGACTTGAGCCTTGCGCGAAGACTTTGCTTTGCGATCACGATTCGCACGGCGATGGCTGCAGGAGCTGTGTTAGGGTTGCTTGGATCGAAGTTCCAATCGATCCATTTGCCATTGGCATCTCTTGTCATTGGCCTTGCTTCGAATGAAACCACACCGAACCCGATCGGCTCGTCGCGATGAGCTTGCTTTTCAAACAATGATTCGACCGATTGCGATTTGAGCGCGGCATAGGTGTCGGCGCTCTCGCGCATGCCACGCATCAGGCATCGCACGGACTGAGCGCCGAGATTGAGGTCAGCTAGATAGTAATTTACAGCGCATAGGTCACCGATGCGGCCTTGCGCGGATTGAGCTTGTGGTGCTTGAAGGCACAAAAATCCGAGTCGATGCGACGGGTGCGGTGATGAAGGGGTTTCAATGATTTGAGCGGGGTTGAATTTGGCGGTCGAGAGATCGGCGCTCAGTTGACCGATGATCGCGCTGGCCTCGCGGGTGCTGGCGATCTGGTCGTTGATTTTTTGATACCCTTCGCCCGAGCTTCCGAGCATCGATGCCGCGAGCAAAAGAACCATCGATCCGACACCCATCGAGCAGGTGAGCTCCACCAGAGAGAAGCCGCAGCGTGATGTCGTTGATGGTTTCATGGGATGCGCGAGTGGAAATCGATGGTCTTGCGCTTGCCTGCAGGTGCGGCGGCCGGATGCTCAAGTGTGATGCGAAGTGTGAGCATCGCATTTGCTTCCTCTGACTCGCTTGCGCTGATTCTTGCAAGGTGACTGATACTCTTGCCCTTGATTTTTCTTATCCCGCTTTCGTATTGATGGATGGAAATTTTGTCCACGCATGAGCCATCGTCTGCAAATGCCAGCGCCCATATTTCGTTTTCGGGTGGAAATGCCTGACCTGTTTCGGTGGCGCTGAAGTACTGAGGTCTGCCAGATCTTGAGTCTTCGACTTCGCGCAGGCAGGTCGGGATCATCCACGCGCTGCGGGTTTCAATCTCTGCGGATGCGCCGCTTTTTCCAGATTCGGCCATGCTGCCAAAGACGAGCGGCACTGCCACGGCGAGGATGCCCATTGCGATGCTCGATTCGACCAGCGTCGATCCTGTGCGAAATAGAGCATGGGTTTTGGCGGCTTTCATTCGTTGATGCGGTAGGCACGCGCGGTGACACGGCCGATTTTGATTTTCTGTTCCAAGTTCGTGCCGCCATTTGCGTCCAACCTTGGGACGGCTTTGCCGTTGCGGTAGCTGCAAGCCGCGACGCGCAACACGATCGGATTTGCACTGATCGGGTAAATGATTCCCCCGCGTGGGTTGAAGGCGATGGCGTGGACTTTTGCGCTGCGGTTTTTTGGCTTATTGCCGTACTCGATGCTCAGCTCCGTTGATTCGAGTGGGTTGTCATGATTTTCAATCTCGCCTCCGCTGATGGTGAGTCCGCGCTCAAGTGCGCGCCAACGACCCACTTGATTTGCATGGATGATTTCTTCTTCCAGCGTGTCTGGCCACGCATCGACTTTGAAAATTCCAAGGCGGCAGCGCTCGTCGCTGTAGGGAAGATCGCCAGCCTCAGCGATCGCGAGAATGACATGGCGTCGTGAAGTGATCGCTGTGCTGCGGGCTTTTTCGACGAGGTTGGTGACGAGATCAGTGCCCGCCTTGCGGGTTTGCACATCGGTGTTTCCCAGCAATTGCGCGCCTGCAGTGGCGAGGGTGAGAAGGATGGCGATGACCACCACCATTTCGATCAGCGAAAAGGCCGAGCGTTTGCAATGACGGGCATGGACATGAGATAACTTCACGGAAACAGGCGGGTTTTTTGGCGGTCATGCCAACTGCCTGTTTAAACCGATCCGCGTGAAAATTTATTCAATCAAACTACAATCGAGTGGGACCCAAAATCACTTCTCTACGGGAAGTTTTTCTAACAGACCTTTCAGCAGATTGCGTGCGCCGTCGCTATTTTCCAGAATAACTTCCAAGCCTTTTTCGAGGGGTTTTTCCGCGTTGATGATTTCCTCAGCGGCAGCTGCCGCATTTTCTCCTGCCTCGGGGATGCCTTGTTGCAGTTGACCGATGAGTTGTGCCGCCGCTGCGCCAACAGCGGCTCCCATGAGTCTGCCACTGAGATCTTCCTTGGGATTTTTGGTGGTTCCTGTGATTCGTACCGATGCCCAGTTCATGCCTCGTTCGTTGATGTTGAACACGTTGCTGGCGGTGCTCGGAAGTTTGGAAATGACCTCAGGCGGGAGTCCGATTTTCAGCTG
>JBMTCI010000175.1:0-3383 GCA_049430745.1 Luteolibacter sp.
AAAGTGAAGGATGGCATCCTCGCCGATGTCGCCCCGACCCTGCTCGACATGCTCGGAGTGCAAAAGCCCGCTCAAATGACGGGCCACTCCTTGCTCGAGAAAAAGTGATCTGCTACGCGCGGTTTTCCGCCTTGCGTGCATTTTCAAGCACCATCGCCACCGCGCCGAAGATCAGCACAAACAGCATCGCGAGGTAAAATCCCCAGATCGTCGATTTGCCGGCGGTAAAGCCGTAGTTGTGCAGGCCGATGCCGAGGAAGTTGACGTGCCACCACGAGAAGGTCACGACGATGGCCGTGAAGACCGCCGCGAGGTGAAGTCCCCATTCGCGCAGAAATCCACCGAGTCGTGCATGCAAAATCGCGAGCGTCCACAACACGATCATCAGCGCGCCATTTTCCTTCGGATCCCAACCCCAGACGCGACCCCACGAGTAGTTCGCCCAAATCCCACCAAGCACGGTACCCACAAGCGAAAGAAAAAGCGTCAGGCAAATCATGCCATACACGGCACGCGTCAATGATCGCCGCAATCCTGCATCGCCACCATCAAGACCAAGCCCACGCATGAGGATGTAACCAGTCGACATGAACGCGCTCAGCAAACCACCGGAGTATCCGAGCGTGATGGTAATGACGTGCGTGGTAAGCCAGAAATTCGAATCCAGCACCGCCACCAGCGGATCCATGTGGTCCTTGGCATCGCCCAATTCATAGCGACGCGCCAGGATGAGAAGAACGGTGCCGACGATCGGTGACATGCCAAGCGCAAATCGGCGACCGACCATCCACTCGACCACAAGCGACAGCATCACAACCGTGGTGCCAATGAAAATGATCGTGTCGTAAAGGTTTCCGACCGGTGGACGTTGCATGATGATGCAGCGCATCACGATCGCCGAAACGCAGCATGCGAGTCCAGCAAGAGTAAGACCCCACACCGCCCATGACAATCCCGTCGCGAGACGCGAACCACCACCAAACCACATGCCAAGCGCCGCAAGCGTGCCCATCAGGAAAAACACCACGGCATAGAGAAACTTGTCGCTCCGTTGGTAAACCGTTTCGAGCGGCACCTTTTCACCCTCGCCGCGCGCCTTGGCTCTTGCCTCAATCCTATTTCTGAAATCGACCCAATGCTTGCGAAACGCAGCCTCGTCATTCGCGCTGCGCGCAATCGCCTCAAGTGCCTTCACATCGCCAATCGATGTTTCGGCATCCTTCGCGCTGCCAGTCATTACTTCCATGATCGCATTGCCCGCACTCTGCCACTGCTTGTCCGCTGAATCCGCAGGCGGCAACACGAACAGTCCGAACTTCGCAAAATTGGCCGCATCCAAGACCTGCTGCAGCAATGCCTGCAAGCGACCGCTCATGCCATTTGCAGCCGCGCGCGATTCCTCGATCTGACTCCGAATCTGCGGTGCTGTCATCATCAGCGCGCTCATCTCTGCACGACGATCGGGTCCACCGGCTTCACCGGATCCGGGCAGCACCACCCCCGCCCGCGCGAAGGAAAAATACCCGAGCAGACTCTCATACACGCGAAGGTTCACCGACAAATCAGCCAGCTGGTTTTGCAAGGGATCGCGCTTCTTCGCCTCGATCATCTCAAAGCCCTTCACCAACTCACCAAGCTTCTCACGACCTGGCTCGAGTTCTTCGTACGAGTAACGGTCGCGCTTGCCGCGAGGCTTCACGCCGATCGCCTCGAGTGCCGCAGAATTGTCGACGCGGAAAGTTGGCTGACGCATCGCAAACTGCGGGCGAAAGAGAATGTCGAGCAACCACGCGGTTGGCTTCACCCGATATTCTTTGCCGTCCGCATCGGCGAGTTTCATCGAACGCGCGCCGTGAAGACTCAGCATCGCGAATCCGGCATAGGTTCCGAGCGGCTTGATGCGACCGCCATCCTGCACTGGCAAAGTCTCAACCTCACGCAGGGTTTCCTTCGACCACGGCACATAACCCTCGACACTGCGAAGGTCGCCCTTCGGCATCATGTCGACGAGCAAGTTGTAAAATGCGGCGCAAATGCCGATCGCAATGATCACTGCCGCGACGCGGCGTCCTGCACGTGATGCTTGATCAGACATGGTTTTTCTTGCGGCTGGTGGTTCCGAGATAGGTGAAGAGCTTGAGCAAGAAGGTCACCAACATGCCGAAGGTGACAATGTAGAGGCTGTACTCAGGCCACATGTCGGCCGGATTTTTCACCACCTCAAAGACCGAATAGAGCTTCTGACCCGGACCCGCGCCGGGCGGACCGTAGCTCGCTTGGAAAAAGGTGAGTCCCTCGTAACGCATCGGCTCGTTCATCTGGATCGTCACTTTCGACTCATCGCCATTTTCAATGCGAGTCACATGACTCACGAACTTCGCCGGCCTTGAGGTGCCGGGATGAAACTCGGCGTTGAATTCATCCAAACGCAACGCGAACGGCATCGGCCACAGGCGCTTGCGCATGTCGACAGTGAAAATGCGGTTCTCGTGCTTGATGGTGAAGGGATGAAAACTTGCGCCCGCGAGAATGAAGGGCTGCTGCTTGCTGCCATCGCGGTTGATCACCCGAGCGTAGCAGGCGGCCGTGTTGGACTCGGCATTCACCTCCTCAGGTCGCGGCATCAGGTAATAACCATCGACCACGAGCGGACTGCCACTCGGCGCACGCTCGACCACCGAAACGGGCAATGCGTTTTTTTCGTATCCGGCGATCTCCAAATCAAAAGGCAAATTCGGCAGTCGGAAAATTCGCTGCTTGCCGCCCGTGAGATCCGAAATCTCACGACCGCCGATCACATGAATGTCCGATGCTTTGCCGTCTTTGATTTCCGCGACCTCGACGACATACTCAAAATAATCTTCTGCCGCATCATTGGTCTCGCCCTCACCCACCGCCATGTTGCCGCGCTGCGAAAAATGGTGAGCCACACCGCCAGCGATGAGCATGAAAATGATGCCAAGGTGCGCGATAAGATTGCCGATGTGCTTCCAGCCCTTGCGAATGCGGATCACTCCACCGAGCGTGAGGTTGATCACCAGCACCACGCCCACCCAATAACCACCAGGCAATGGCAGTGGAACGAGTCGACCGCCGATCTCGGGAAGCAAAAACGGTGTGCGCCAATCGAAATATTTCTCCAGTGTCGCATAAAGCCCCCTGTCAATCTGTTCCAAGGTCGCAAACCAGGTCAGCAATCCGAGGATGATCAAAAGCACCGTTGCCAAACCGAAGCCCGACAAGAAATCAAAGACCTTGCCAGCCCAGCATTTGCATTCGTGTTTCGTTGATGGAGCGGGTTCGGTCATGCTGGTGATTTCAGCGCGTGGCTTGATCCACAATTTTCAAATTTTTCGCAAAAGTTTCGAGCGTCGATGATGCCG
>JBMTCI010000176.1:0-3379 GCA_049430745.1 Luteolibacter sp.
CGGGGAAACTCACCAGCAACAACAGCGCATCCAGCACATGCTTCCAAATCGGTATCCTGCACCCTTCGTCAGACGATCCACGCTCATCGATTGTCATGCCACCGAAGTTTCGGGACAGATCAAGATCCCGACGGTAAAACGGACCGATGTGCATGGCGGTCGAATGGAGCGTGGCATTCATCAATTTTTGCAGTGTGTGGTTTTTTGTTAAATCGTCCGGAAACGCTGCCGCCCTTGGTCGATCAACGCGTCACCGCGTCAAAACCTGTCGATCATGTGTTTCGAAAGAATCATTCACCCGCCCCAACAAACCCGATTACAGCCACTCCATGTACGCCGCCTGACAGCCAACCGCTGCGCGCCACGGCGATCATGCGGATGCGAAAATCAGAACTTGTGAAAGGGCGGAAATTTCATCGGATGCGATGCGCGCGGCTTACGAGCGCAACGAACATGACGATGACAGAAAGATCCCAAACCCACATAACGCGATGGCGTGCGAATGACCTACAACTCCGCGCGCTTGATTATTTCCACACACCAAAACGACACAGCGACCACCCATCCGCGCTTCGAGCTGTCAATCGGAATCTATCATTTTAAATGTTCATTTGAACATTTAAAATTGACCATCAAAATCGGCTGCACGAAGCTCCCGGCCTTGGACCATCCGCTCACAGCGCTTTTTGTCGATTGCGACTCGTTTTTCGCCTCAGTCGAACAGCATCTCGACCCCGCCCTGCGCGGCCGTCCGGTCGGCGTCGCACCCGTGATGGCAGAGTCGTCGTGCTGCATCGCCGCGTCCTACGAAGCAAAAGCTTTCGGCGTCAAAACCGGCACACGGATCAGCGACGCGCGCAAACTCTGCCCCGGCATCGCGATCGTGGAATCCAAACCCGCCGAATACATCGCCATCCATCACCGCGTGGTCGAGGCGGTCGAGGATTGCATCCATGTCGAACAAGTCCTGAGCATCGACGAAATGTGGGCATGGCTGCCCTTCAACCGTCGCGATCTCGAAACGGTGAAAGGCATCGGACAAAAAATCAAAATCACGGTCGCGCGCGAAATTTCTCCTTTCATCAAGGTCAGCATCGGCGCCGCGCCAAACAAGTACCTCGCAAAAATTGCTTCAAAGATGCGCAAGCCCGACGGTCTTTTCATCATCGAAAGCAAGGATCTTCCTCAGGTGCTTCATGAACTGAAACTTCGCGATCTCACGGGCATCGCGCGGCGTACCGAAGCACGCCTGCACGCGGCTGGAATTCACAGCGTAGAAGCACTGTGCTGCGCGCCCAAGCATCTGCTGCACGGTGTGTGGGGCGGCGTGCTCGGCGATCGCCTCTGGCACCTGCTGCGCGGCGACGAAATCCCCGATCTTGTTTCCGCCCGCAAATCCATCGGCCACTCGCATGTGCTGCCACCCGAGCACCGCCATCCGGACAAGGCATGGCCGATCCTTTGCAAACTGCTTCACAAGGCCTGCGAACGACTGCGCTCGCACGGACTGCTCTGCGGCGCGCTCACCATGCAAATCGCTTACCTGCGAGGGCCCTCATGGGCGCCGGAAGTCCGCATGCCGGAGACCGACTCCACCCTGCGCCTGATGCATCTGCTCGATCGCCTCTGGCGCGAACGACCCGATCCGCGCCAGAAAATTCTTCATATTGGCGTCATGCTCACCCGCCTCGTCACGCATCACAACCACACGCCCGAGCTGTTCCAAAGTTTTGTCGCCGAGTCGATGGCATCGACCGAAAAAGATCCGCAGAAAAAACTTCGTCGCCTCGATGCCACCCTCGATCAACTGCGCGCCCGCTACGGCCGATCGGTGGTTTACTTCGGCGGCGTTCAGGAAAGCCGCGACACCGCCCCCATGCGAATCTCCTTCACCCACATTCCCGACATCCGCGTGGAAATGTGAATCTCAATCACGCCTTTCACACTGAAAGCTCACAAGGAACTCTTTGGCTTTTTCATGCGACAACGATCGCTGCAAAATTTCACCTCATCCCACACCCGCTCCCACTTTTTTCGCCACTTGAAGGGTCGCCCGCAGCTGACGCAGATTTTTTCGGGCAAATGCGCTTTCTTCACTGCTTGATGATCGGAATTTGCTTTCAGAGGGATCAAGGATATTCGAGCTTTTGGAGGCTGACGAGTCACATCTACCAATCTCCGACATGCAGGACGAATTGTTCATACCACCATCAGCTGACTTTGCAGCAACCCGCAAGGACGCGCTGGCACAACTCAAGGCCTTCGTCCCGCTTTCTGGACGCTACGGACGCGACCGAAATCATGTGGTTCTTGGCCACACGAATGTGTCGAAACTTTCGCCAGCCATTCGTCATCGCCTGATCCTCGAATCCGAATGCGCGACCGCACCGCTGCGCCGTTACGCGGCCTCGACAGTCGAGAAATTCACGCAAGAAGTTTATTGGCGGCGCTATTGGAAAAACTGGCTCTCGCTACGCCCGCAAGTGTGGACCGATTACCTCGATCAACTTGCCGCACTTCAAAACGACCCAAGCATGGAAGCCACACGCATCCGAGCTGCACGCTGCGAGGCGGGTGAAAGCGGTGTCGCCATCATGAATCACTTCGCCAAAGAGCTGGTTGCAACCGGCTATCTCCACAATCACGCCCGCATGTGGTTCGCCGGATGGTGGATCCATATCGAGCGACTCCCCTGGCAACTCGGAGCCGACTTTTTCCTGCGTCACCTGCTTGATGGTGATCCTGCATCCAACACACTTTCCTGGCGCTGGGTCGCGGGCCTTCAGACTCCGGGGAAAACCTATCTGCCCCGCCGCAGCAATTTGGAAAAATACCTACCGCCCGAGGTTCTCGAGCTTCATCATCAAGGGCTTGAACAACTTGAAAACCCTCAGGCTTTGATTCTCCCTGCAGAAACGCGACCAGCCATCACGCGTCCATCACTGTCAACCACTCCACCACTGCGCGAGGAACGAGTCGGCATCTGGATCCATGAAGAGGATCTTTTCATCGAACAAAGTCCACTCGCCTCAATTCGTCCTCATGCGATCATGGCCACGCCTGATGCAGTCACATGGAATCAACTTCGATATTCGGATATCAAAACCAATTGGCTGCGAACCGCGATTGATGATGCCGTGAAACGCGCAAGCTCGGCCTTTAAAATCGAAGTCGAAGTTTTTACTGATTCACCCATTACCGATTCGCTCGTTCATTGGGCCAGCAAAAACAAAATCCAACAAATCGCAGCCATGCGCCCGGAGATCGGGCCGCTTAATGATCAACTGGATAAAATCACTAGCACGCTATCAAATGCAGGCATCGACCTTGTCCTATTCGATCGCCCCGAGGACCTCACCCTTCGCCCACTTGCCACCGG
>JBMTCI010000177.1:0-3365 GCA_049430745.1 Luteolibacter sp.
GCTCGACCAAGGTGCTCGGCTTTCTCGGACTCGTCCTCGGCATGATCATGGTGCCGGTCTATCTGTTTTTCTTCCTCAAGGATTCATCATCCATTCGCGAGCATTGGCACGACTATGTGCCGCTCAAAAATTCCGAGTTCAAAACCGAACTCGTCGAGACCCTTCAGGAAATCAACGGCTACCTCGTTTCATTCTTCCGCGGTCAGGTGCTCGTCGCCGCGATCGATGGCATCCTCATCGGCATCGCGCTTACTCTCTTCGGGCTGCCCTACGGATTTCTCATCGGCATCTTCATGGCCATCATCGGCGTGATCCCCTACATCGGCAGCATCCTCTGCCTCATTCCCGCCTGCCTCATCGGTTACCTCCACGCCCAAGGCACATCACCCTTCGGCATGAACCCCACCACCTACGTCGCTTGCGTGGTCGCGATCTTTGTGATCGTTCAACAAATCAACTCACTCGTCACCTCTCCCAAAATTGTCGGCGATTCCGTCGGCCTCCACCCACTCACCGTCATCTTCTCGGTGCTCTTCTGGTCGCTCATTCTCGGCGGCTTCGCTGGCGCTCTCCTCGCCGTCCCCCTCACCGCCGCCGTGAAAGTCCTCTTCCGCCGCTACATCTGGGCGCGTGGGAAAATGGTTCAGGGGTAGGAGTTATTGGTCAGTGGTTATAAGTTATTGGAAAGCGCAATAAGCGTATCCCTCTACGATCTACTATCCACGATCCACCATCTTTCTCTGCGTCCCTTGGCGACCTTGGCGTCTTTGCGGTAAATCAATCTCTTCTCCTTCGATGTTCAACCCCCAACCATCCTCCACAACATCGCAACCAATCCACATAACACAAACCCCACCACCAATGGCATCAGCGCCGAAACCGCCGTCCATTTCCAACTGCGCGTTTCCTTGTAGATCGTGTAAAGCGTCGTCGAGCACGGGTTGTGGCAAAGGCTGAAAAGCATGAGGCACATGGCGGTGAGCGAAGTCCACCCGTCAACTTCGAGGATCGCGCGCACATTCGCAGGATCAGTTTCAAACATCACGCCCGCACCCTGACAGCCCGCTGCTCCGGTGATCAGCACCGTGAGCATGAGAATCGTCGGCACGACAATTTCGATGGCTGGAATTGCCACCATGTAAGCCAGCAAGATCACTCCCGTGAGTCCAATCAAACGCGCGAAAGGATCCGTGCCATGCACAAACCATGCGGCAATGCTTTGATCGCCGATGAACACATTCGCCGAGAGCCAGATCGCCGCACCCGCGGGCAAAGCAAAAACCACCGCGCGCCACAGCACGATCAGCGTGCGGTCGACGACTGAAGTGTAAATCGTTTTCCAAAAATCCGGCGGACGGTAAGGCGGCAGCTCGAGGCTGAAAGTCGAGGCCTCACCGCGCAGCACCGTGCGGGCCAGCATCCACGAACTCAGCATCGCAAAACCAAAACCCAACAAGGCCACCGCCAGCACCGAGAGTGCGGCGATCGAGCCACCCCAACCGCGCGGCGCAAGCGTGCCGATAAAAACTCCCGCCATCAGGATCTGCGTCGGCCAGCGCCCGTTGCAGAGGGAAAAGTTGTTGGTCAAAATCGCGATCAATCGCTCGCGCGGTGAATCAATGATCCGCGTGGCCACCACGCCCGCCGCATTGCAACCCAAGCCCATCGCCATCGTCAGCGCCTGTTTGCCGTGCGCTCCCACGCGCTGAAACATGCGATCAAGATTGAAGGCCACCCGCGGCAAGTAGCCAAAGTCCTCCAACAAAGTGAAACACGGAAAAAAGATCGCCATCGGCGGCAGCATCACACTGATCACCCACGCGGTCGCGAGGTACATGCCATCAACCAACAAGCCCTTGATCCACCACGGCGCGCCGATGGAAACGAAAAGACCGGACAACCACGCATGACCCTTGTCGACGAGCAATGAACCCAGCATCGCCGATGGAACATTCGCACCGACAATCGTGAGCCAAAGGATCGCACCCAGCACGGCGATCATGATGGGAAACGATGTGAGCGGATGTGTCAGCAAACGATCCAGCGCCTGCTGCCACGCCAAACGACGATCCCCACCACGGAGCGTGACACTGCGCTCAGCGATGCGCGCGGCCTCACCGTGAATCGACTCGGCGATCCGATCATGCAGGTCCTGCGGCAGTTGCCATCGCAACTCCCCCGCTTCTTTCAACAGATCGTCCTTGTTCATCATGAAAAATTTTTTCTCAAACCTGCGGCATCGTCCTTTCTTCCACCAAATTTCCAATCTCGCCCGATCGCACAGCCTCAATGATTTCGCGATCTCCCTCTAGCAACCTCAGCGCTACCCAGCGCGGTTGCGGCAATCGCGGAAACACCTCGAGCAGATCGGACTCGACCTTGTCCAAGGCCTGCGTGAGCCCGCGCACATCAAGTGGCAACTTGCGCGGCGATGGATCATCCGCGCGCGCCGCCATCAATGAAATCTCCTTGAGCAAATCCGCAATCCCCTCGCCCGACCGCGCCGCACACGGCACCACCGGCACGCCGAGATCACGCGCCAAGTTGCGTGTGTCGATCTCGATCCCATGCGCGCGCGCCTCGTCCATGAGGTTCAGGCAAAGCACCGCACGCCGCGTGATCTGCAAGACCTGCAACACGAGGTTGAGGTTGCGCTCGATGCATGAGGCATCGACCACCATCACCGTCACATCGGGTCGACCAAACAACAAAAACGATCTCGCCACTTCCTCATCCGGCGAAGCCGATAGCAACGAGTAAGTCCCCGGCAGATCAATCATGCGGTATTTTTTCCCCTCGTAGGAAAATCCCCCTTCTGCCCGACCCACGGTCTTGCCCGGCCAATTTCCCGTGTGCATGCGCAAACCCGTGAGCGCATTAAAAACCGTGGTCTTGCCGGTGTTGGGATTGCCAGCCAGCGCGATCACATAGTCACTGTCATCAACACGCAGGCCGAGCTTCTGCAAACGCCCCTGACGCGATGGACAGGTCACGCATGCTTCGCTGGGTTGATGTTCGGAAATCGGATTCATGCCTTTTGCGATGATGAAACTTCCGCCGGCCTGAGGATCAAAATCCGTTTCGCCTGCGACTCACGCAGGCCTATGAGTGCCCCGCGAATGAGATAACTTTTCGGGCTGCCAAAGGGGCTTGAAAATTCGCAGCGGATCTTTGTTCCCGGCACCACACCGAGGTCCAGCAAACGCGTCCGCTCGGGGCCAACACAGCTTGGCGCGAGCCCATGCACAATAGCCTCGTCACCGACATGAAGATCCGACAAGCGGCCCAAGCCCACAGGCAACTCATCTCCCGCATCGATGCCGATCAGATGAATCAAGCCCACCGCCGCCGCAGGGATCACCACC
>JBMTCI010000178.1:0-3362 GCA_049430745.1 Luteolibacter sp.
AAAAATGAGGGATTTGGGTGGGTTATTTTTTTAAATTATTGGGTATCAGTGGATTGAGCACAAAAAAGCCACCCCGGTTTCCCGGGGCGACTTTGGAATGGTTGGCATGGCGGTTGAAAACCGCCGCCACGAATTACTTCTTCTTGGCCTTTTTGGCGGGCTTCTTCGCAGGAGCTGCCTTTTCATCCTCGATCGCGGCTTGGGCGGCGGCGAGGCGGGCGACCGGCACGCGGTAGGGCGAGCAGGACACGTAGTTGAGGCCGAGCTTGTGGCAGAATTTCACCGAGTCCGGATCACCACCGTGCTCACCGCAGATACCGAGCTTGATGTTCGGGCGGGTGCTGCGGCCCTTGGCGGCGGCGATCTCCATGAGTTGACCAACGCCAGTGCTGTCGAGCGTGGCGAAGGGGTTCTTCTTGAAGACTTCCGCTTCGGTGTAAGGCATGAGGAAGGCGCCCATGTCGTCGCGGCTGATGCCGAGAGCGGTCTGGGTGAGGTCGTTGGTGCCGAAGCTGAAGAACTCGGCGCCCTTGGCGATCTCGTCGGCGGTGAGCGCACCGCGCGGGACCTCGATCATGGTGCCGACCTGATAGTTGAACTTCACCTTTTTCTCGGCCATCACTTCCTTGGCGACGCGGTGGACGATTTCCGCCTGCAGGTCGAATTCCTTCTGGAAGCCGACGAGCGGGATCATCACCTCGGGTTTCACCGGGATGTTTTTCTTCGCGACATTCGCAGCGGCTTCGAAGACGGCGCGAGCCTGCATCTCGGTGATTTCCGGATAGGCGATGCCGAGGCGGCAGCCGCGGTGGCCGAGCATCGGGTTGAACTCGTGGAGTTCGGCGACGCGTTGGATGATCTTCTCGACGCTGATGCCGATTTTCTTCGAGAGGTCGAGTTGTTGCTCCTTGGTGTGGGGCAGGAACTCGTGAAGCGGCGGGTCGAGGAGGCGGATGGTGGCAGGGAAACCCTTGAGGGTTTTGAAGATGCCGGTGAAGTCCTCACGCTGATAAGGCAGGAGTTTGGCGAGAGCCGCACGACGTGCCTTCTCGGTGGTGGCGAGGATCATCTCGCGCATTGCGTCGATGCGATCACCTTCGAAGAACATGTGTTCGGTGCGGGTGAGGCCGATGCCGGTGGCGCCGAAGGCCATCGCGATGCGGGTTTGCTCGGGCGTGTCGGCATTGGTGCGGACGCCGAGCTTGGTGACCTTCGAGCACCACTCCATGAGTTGGAGGAAGCTCTTGAACTTCTCGGTCTTGCGAGCGGCTTTGTCGTTGCTGACGATGCCGGTGATGATTTCCGAAGGAGCGGTCTTGAGCTGTCCACCGTAGACCGTGCCGGAGGTGCCGTCGATGGAGAGGTAGTCACCTTCCTTGAACTTCTGACCAGCGGCGGTGACGGTGAGTTTATCGTAATCGATCTCGACGGCCGAGGCACCGCAGACGCAGACCTTGCCCATCTGGCGGGCAACGAGTGCGGCGTGCGAGGAGACACCACCCTTGGCGGTAAGAATACCCTCGGCAGCGATCATGCCGCGAAGGTCTTCCGGGCTGGTTTCGTTGCGGACGAGCAGAACCTTTTCACCTTTCGCTTCGGCAGCAGCTGCGCGATCGGCGTTGAGGTAAATTTTGCCGGAGGCGGCACCAGGGCCGGCGGGAAGACCGGTGGCGATGGCCTTGGCTTTCTTCACATCGGCCGCGTCGAAGATCGGCGCGAGAAGTTGGTCGAGTTGTTCGGCTGGGTTGCGGAGCACGGCGGTCTTCCAGTCGATGAGCTTCTCCTTGACCATGTCCATCGAGAACTTGAGCGCGGCGGCGGCGGTGCGCTTGCCGTTGCGGGTCTGGAGCATGAACAGCTTGCCGTCCTGCACGGTGAACTCGACGTCCTGCACATCCTTGAAGTGTTTTTCGAGGATCGTGCGAACCTTCATGAGTTCGGCATACGACTTCGGCATTTGCTTCTTCATGTTGATGACCGGCTCCGGAGTGCGGACGCCGGCGACCACATCTTCGCCTTGGGCGTTGATGAGGAACTCACCGTAGAATTCGTTGGCGCCGTTGGCGGGGTTGCGGGTGAAGGCAACGCCCGAGCCGGACTTGTCGCCAGTATTGCCGTAGACCATCGCCTGGACGTTGACGGCGGTGCCCCACTCGGCGGGGATGTTGTACTTGCGGCGATAGACGATCGCGCGGTCGTTCATCCAGGAGGAGAAGACGGCGCCGGCGGCGCCACGCAGCTGGTCCCACGGGCTGTTTGGGAAGACCTTGCCGGTGCGGGCCTTGACGAGGGCCTTGAAGCGCTTGACGAGCTCCTGCTGGTCCTCGGCGGTGAGGGCGGAGTCCTCGATGTCGGCCTTGTACTTCTTGTGCTTGAATTCCTCGATGACGGACTCGAAGGGTTCATGGTCCTCGCCTTCGCGCTTCTGCACGCCGAGCACGACGTCGCCGTACATCTGGATGAAGCGGCGGTAGCAGTCCCATGCGAAGCGCTCGTTCTTGGTGGCGGCGGCGAGTGACTTCACCGTGTCGTCGTTGAGACCGAGGTTGAGGATGGTGTCCATCATGCCCGGCATCGAGTCGCGTGCACCGGAGCGAACGGCGACGAGCAGCGGCATGCCCTTGGCATCGCCGAACTTGCAGCCCATGATTTTTTCCATGTTGGCAACGCCGGCTTCCATCTGTGCCTGCAGCGATGCTGGGTAGCTTCTACGATTGGCATAGTAGTAAGTGCAGACCTCGGTGGTGATCGTGAAGCCTGGAGGCACTGGCAGACCGATGCGGGTCATTTCCGCAAGGTTGGCGCCCTTGCCGCCGAGAAGCGCCTTCATGCCGCCATCACCATCGGCCTTGCCGGCTCCCCAGGTGTAAACGTACTTGAGACCTTTGCCCGATGCGGACTTTGCCTTGCTTTTGGATGCCGCGGATTTGGCGGCCTTCGGTGCGCTTTTTTTGGCAGCAGGTTTTGCCGCCTTCTTTTTCGTAGCCATCGTAGTGGTATGTGGTTGTTGGAGATGCTTTCGCCCTGTGGTGAGGGTGCGGACAAAAGACCCGCTGGCGGCGAAACGCGCGGGAGGCTAGGCGAGCACGCGGGCGGGTGTCAATCAGCCAGTTTACCCCCTCGAAACGCATTTCAAGGGGGATCGATGAGGGTGCTCGAAATGGATCTCGAAGCTGGTCGCGATCAGAAGTGGATCGCGTGACCCTCGGCGGCGAGGGTCGCCTCGTGGATCACCTCGCTCATCGTCGGATGGGCGTGGATGGTTGAGTGGATCTCCTCGGCGGTCAGTTCCTGGTCGAGCGCCAGGCCCATCTCGGCGATGAGTTCGGTGGCGTTGTCGCCGATGATGTGCGCGCCGAGCA
>JBMTCI010000179.1:0-3357 GCA_049430745.1 Luteolibacter sp.
CGCTTGCGGACATCCTGACGCAGGGTTTCGACAAAGGACTCAGGCACGCTGGGGATATCGGCGCCAAAACGGACCAGTCCGCGCACGCCTTGGCAGAAGGTCACGGCTCGTTCCATTTCCGAAAGGTTGAATTTGGCCAGCAGGTAGCCGGGGAAGAGGGGTTCGATCCACCAGACCTTGCCGCGGCGGGTGGCCTTGCGGTAGCGGAGGCGGGGACAGAAAACCTCGATGCCTTCGAGTCCCTTGAGGTGTTCGGCGGCGATGTGTTCGCGTTTGGTTTGCGTGCGGACGCAGAACCAACTCGGGATGCTGGGGGGGGAGGAGCTCATTGACCGAGGATGCGTTGGATCATGGGGAGAAGGCGACCGCCGTTGCGGATCCAGTGGTCGAGGCGGTCGGTGCGTTCGAGAAGGAACTTGCGGCGCACGGGGTCGCTCTCCTTATAGGCGAGGTCGCCGAGGCGCTTGATTTTGTGTCGGCCACTCTCGAGGTGCGGCCGAATTTGCTCGCGGATGAAGCCGCCGACGAGGCGCTTGAGTTCGATGGCGGGCTCGTAGTGGGTGCGTCTTTCGCCGTTGCCGTTGGTTTCGCGAACGGCGCCAAGGCCTTTGAGCGTTCGAAGGCCTTGGCTGGCAGAGCCCTTGCTGATTTTTAGACGCTGCACTAGGTCATCGAGCGATAGTGGGGTTTGGGAAACAAAGAGGAGTCCGTAAATTTCTCCGACCGAGGGGGGTAAGCCGAGCACGCGCACGCCGTCGACAAAGACCGAAACGACTTCGCGCTCGATCGCGTCGATTTCCTGACGGCTGTCATGATCGAGCTCCTGCATGGGTAAAACCTAGGTCGACTGCTTCTTTTGTTCAATAAAATTTGAACAAAAACTTCATTCAGAACTTGCCCCGATGCCACCGCGGTTGTTGGATTTCCCGCATGCGTATCTTGGTCACTGGTGGTGCGGGCTTTTTGGGATCCCATTTGTGTGAGCGTTTGCTCAACGAGGGCAACGAGGTCATTTGCATGGACAACTTTTTCACGGGCCGTAAGCGCAATGTACTGCACCTGATGAGCAACCCTTACTTCGAGCTTGTGAGGCACGATGTGATCGAACCGTTCAAATTTGAGGTCGACCAAATTTACAACCTCGCCTGCCCGGCATCGCCGCCGCACTACCAGCACAATCCGATCAAGACCACCAAGACCTCGGTGATGGGAGCGATCAACTGCCTTGGTTTGGCTAAGCGGGTGGGCGCGCGGGTGTTTCAAGCCTCAACCTCCGAGGTATATGGCGACCCCGAGGTCCATCCGCAGCCCGAGTCGTATCGCGGATGCGTGAACCCGATCGGCATTCGCGCGTGCTATGATGAGGGCAAGCGCTGCGCCGAGACGCTGTTCTTCGATTACCATCGTCAGAACAATGTTGATATTCGGGTGGTGCGTATTTTCAACACCTATGGTCCACGCATGTTGCCGGATGATGGACGTGTGGTTTCCAATTTCATCGTGCAGGCCTTGCAGGGCAGGGATTTGACGATTTACGGCGATGGCACCCAGACGCGGTCATTCTGCTATGTCGATGATCTCATTGAGGGCTTCGTGCGTTTGATGAATCATCCTTCGCAGACGGGTCCGGTAAACATTGGAAATCCCGGTGAATTTACCATGTTGGAGCTTGCCGAAATGGTGCTCAAGAAGGTGGGTGGTCCGTCGAAGGTGACGCATCTGCCCTTGCCCGGTGATGATCCCAAGCAGCGTCGTCCTGACATTTCCTTGGCGGAGAAAGATCTTGGTTGGAAGCCGAAGGTCGCGCTTGAGGATGGTCTGGATCCGACCATTGAGTACTTCCGAAAATTGTTGGCCGAGGGTTGAGAAATCCGCTTGGAATCCGCAGAAGCATTGAATAGGGATTTCCTCCCCATGGCGAAGCAGGCACTCGGAAAAGGACTTGGAGCATTGATCAAGAAAGGTGCGTCGGCACCTGTGACGAGTGCTGATGGCGTGGCTCGTGACATCAAGCGCGTGCGTGATGTGTCGCATGACCAAGTGGTGCCGAGCCCGCTGCAACCGCGCACGCATTTCATCGAATCGCCGCTCGACGAGCTGGTCGAATCAATTCGTCAGCATGGGATTATTCAGCCGCTGATTGTGCGTCCGGTTGGCGGCAAGCTTGAGTTGATTGCCGGTGAGCGTCGCTGGCGTGCGGCGGGCAAGTTGGGATTGGCGACCGTGCCGGTGATCGAGCGCGAGGCATCGGATCGCGATGTGCTTGAGATGGCATTGATTGAGAACTTGCAGCGCGAGGATCTCAATCCGATGGAGGAGGCGGCGGGCTATGTGCGCCTCGCGAAAGAATTTGCAATGAAGCAGGACGAAATCGCATCGCGCGTGGGCAAGTCTCGCGCGACTGTGGCCAATGCCATGCGTTTGCTCGACCTGCATGCCGATGTGCAATTGCTCGTCGCGCAGGGTAGGTTGACTGTTGGGCATGCCAAGGCGGTTTTGTCGATCAAGGATCATGCCAGCCAGCTGCTGGTGTCGGATCAGATCATTCGTCGTCAACTCACCGTGCGCGCGGCGGAGAAACTTTCCCAATCAATCGCCAATGGCAGTCATGCCTCAGCCGCGAATGGATCCAAGCCCGCGGTTTCGCGTGAGGTCGATGTGCATGTGCGGGCGATTGCCAATCGCTTGCGCGAGCATCTTGCGACGCATGTGTCGATTCAGCATTCGGCAAAGAAGGGCAAGATCGAAATCGAGTATTACGGCAACGACGATCTTGCGAGGTTGATGGAATTGATGGGTCTGCGGTCGTTGGACTGATGCGTACGCCATGATGGCGGATTATTTTCCGCTACCACATGACGGGTATCGCTTGCCGTGACGCGCGTTCGGCGTTAGCAGAGAGCATCAAACGACGATCTTTCAGTTTCCTGTTGGCCAAGCGGTATTTGAATCCGCGGCGTGCGATGCTGTCATCGTTCACGCTGATTTCACTGATCGGTGTGATGCTTGGAGTCTTGGTGCTGGTGGTCGTGATGGCGGTCTATGCCGGGCTTGAGCGTGATGTGAAGGGGCGCTTGCTGGGATTCACGCCGCACATTTTGTTGCGTCAAACCATGGAGATCGGCGAGGGGCCGATGGAGAACTGGCAGGAAATGGCGGAAAAGGCCAAGTCCTTGCCGCGTGTGCAATCGGCCACGGCTTTTGTGTCGGACAATGTCATCATCGATTACGAATCGTGGCAGCGACCAGTGATGTTTCGCGGCATCGACACCTCGGATGCGGTGCAGGTCGAGGGCATCGCAAGGATGCTCGACTTAGAAGCTCATCCCGACTCGACGGCCGATCTTGGGATTGATG
>JBMTCI010000180.1:0-3352 GCA_049430745.1 Luteolibacter sp.
GCATCATGTGGACAGGTGCCTTGGTTTCACGCGAAGTCCGCGAAAAAGTCGGCCCAGTGAATGGCAATCTTTTCATTCGCGGCGAGGACGAGGATTACCCGCTTCGCATCGAACAGGCAGGGTTTACCCAAGAGGCAGTGCGTGACTCCATCCTCGATCATTCTGGGCCCGCTGACATCGTCCACTGGAAATTTTTTGGAAAACATCTCTTCTTTGAACCCGATCTTCCTGACTGGAAACTTTACTACAAGGTTCGCAACATGGTGTGGCTCAAGAAACGGCAATCAGGCGCATTCAATGCCATTGCGATGGCCATGGCTTATCTCATTGCTGCCACAAAAATCGATGGCATTCATCGAGTGCCCTTGATCTTGGAGGCGGCAACTGACGGATGGAAGTCGCGCCTTGGAAAGTGGCGACGACATGTTTAGGCGCAAGGAAATTTTGAGTAATTTTCACCACTGTTTACTGCGCTCATATCTTGCTCCGAGGGTTGATTCCTCCTTCAATCTGGCCTCTCGGAATTCTTTCCGACGAAAATTTTCGCATCCATGACTCACCATCTTGAAACCATCGCCCGCGAGAGTGGCATATCTCTTTCATCCGTCACTTCCACTGCCAAACTTCTTGCCGAAGGGGCCACCGTTCCCTTCATCTCGCGCTATCGAAAAGAGCAAACAGGTTCGCTCGACGAGGTCCAGATTACGACCATCCGCGATCGCATGCTTCAACTCGCGGAACTCGATACGCGCCGCAGCGCCATTCTCAAATCACTGGAGGAGCGCAACCTTCTCACTCCGGAGTTGAAGAAAAAAGTCGAAGCGGCAAGCACACTGGCAACGCTCGAGGACGTCTTCGCGCCCTTCCGTCCCAAGCGCCAGACCCGCGCGACCATCGCCATCGAGCGCGGACTCACTCCCCTTGCCGATTGGTTGCTTGAGCATCAATCCGAGGATCCTACCGAAGAAGCGGCCAAATTTGTCGACGCCGAAAAACAGGTGGCCACGGCCAACGACGCACTCGCGGGTGCCCGCGACATCATTGCTGAGCGCGTTGCCGATGATGCAACGCTGCGTGGAAAAGTGCGTAAACTCTATGAGCAAGAGGCCATCGTTTCTTCCAAAATCATGTATGGAAAAAATGAGGAACCCGATGCGCAGAAGTTTCGCGATTACTTTGAGTGGAGCGAGCCATTCAAATCGATTCCCTCGCATCGCATGCTGGCGATTCGCCGCGGTGAAAAAGATGGTTTTCTGTTGATGCGAGTTGAAGTGCCGCTCGATCGCGTTTCGGAACTCGCCATGACCGATTGGGTCAAATCGAGTGGTGAATCTGGTAATCAAGTGAGGCTGGCTGTCGAAGACGGATGCAAGCGCTTGCTCATGCCATCGATGGAAACTGAGGCTCGCCTCATGGCAAAAAAACGCGCCGACGAGACAGCGATTAGCGTCTTTGCCGAAAACTTACGTGAGCTCCTCTTGGCCTCACCACTCGGCGGCAAGAGCCTCTTGGCAATCGACCCTGGATTTCGCACTGGTTGCAAAACCGTGGTGCTCGATGCCTCCGGCAAACTGCTGCATCACACCGTCTTGCACGCAACCGCAGGCTCAAACACGCAGCTCTACGAAGCCGCGGTCGAGCTCACAACGCTGATCAAGAAATACCAGATCGAGGCCATCGCGATCGGCAACGGCACCGCCAGCCGTGAGACCGAGGCCTTCATCAAAAAACTGAAACTTCCCGCATCCATTCCGGTCATCATGGTCAATGAAAGCGGCGCTTCGATTTACTCGGCATCCGAAGTCGCGCGCGAGGAATTTCCTAACGAAGATGTCACAGTGCGCGGAGCTGTTTCAATCGGACGCCGCCTCATGGATCCGCTTGCCGAACTGGTGAAGATCGATCCGAAATCCATCGGCGTCGGTCAGTATCAGCACGATGTCGATCAACGCGCGCTCAAGACAAGTCTCGATGATACGGTCATTTCCTGCGTCAACGCAGTCGGCGTAGAACTCAACACCGCATCGAAGCAACTGCTTTCTTATGTCTCGGGCCTCAACTCGACGCTTGCCGAGAACATTGTCGCGTGGCGCAATGAGCATGGTGCCTTTCAATCACGCGAAGAGCTCAAGCAAGTTCCCAGGCTCGGAGAAAAAGCCTTCGAGCAGGCGGCGGGATTCCTTCGGGTGCGTGGCGGCAAGCATCCGCTCGATGCCTCGGCAGTCCATCCCGAGCGCTATCCTCTCGTCGAACGCATGGCGGCTGATGCCGGATGCGCGACGAATGAGCTCATCGGCAACGAAGAGGCTCGCAAAAAGATCGACCTCAAACGCTATGTCAGCGACGAGGCAGGACTTCCGACATTGCAGGACATCATCAACGAGCTCGCCAAACCCGGTCGTGATCCACGCAAACAATTCGAACTTTTCTCGTTCCAAGAAGGCGTTGAGAAACCTGCTGATCTCAAGCCCGGAATGAAGCTCCCCGGCATCGTCACCAATGTCACCGCCTTCGGTGCATTCGTCGACATCGGCGTGCACCAAGACGGACTGGTCCATGTGAGCCAGCTCGCCGACCACTTCGTGCGCGACGCATCCGAAGTCGTGAAGGTCGGCCAAAAAGTTCACGCCACCGTCATCGAGGTCGATCTCAAGCGCAACCGCATCGCGCTCTCGATGAAATCAAAACCCGACCTCGAAAACCGCCGCTCAAGCCCCGAGGACAGGGGCTCCGCCGGTCCAGCAAATCGCAGAGATCGCCCCTCTGCACATCAGGGCGCGTCCAACAACGACTGGTTCTCCCAAGCGATGCAGCAGGCGAAGAGAAAATAAAAATCCGAGGTATCATATCAAGTCTCACAATAAGCCCGACGGTGTTCGTCGGGCTTTTTTTGTGCCTCAAATTCCACGTGAAATGATTTCCATTCTGGCCATCCTGCTTCAGACTTATCGCGTCTTTCGCCTTCATTTCAAACGAGCAAATTTCTCATGAGTTCCTCCATTCCTGTCGAGCACAACGATCCAATCAACGCCGCCATCCTTGCCATTTCGGAAGATCTCATTGCCGGATTTCAACGTCAGCCATTTCATGTGATCGCCGAAAAATCAGGCGTGACGCTCGAAACGGTATTAGAGCGCATTAGCGCGATGCTCAAGGCCGGCGTGATCCGTCGCGTGCGCCAGACCCTACTTTCGACCAAGCTCGCCCACGGCGCACTGGTGGCATGGCGGGTCCCAGAGGACAAACTCAACGAGGCCTTCGACTTCATGGCCAAAGAGGATCCATTCTCGGGTCATGTCGTGATCCGTTCGACCGACACGGAAGTTTCCGGATCCGGCTACCGACTTTGGAC
>JBMTCI010000181.1:0-3344 GCA_049430745.1 Luteolibacter sp.
TTTTCATTTTCGGGTCTCAAAACTGCCGTGCTCTACACACTTGAGCGCGGCATGGGCGATGCAACGCGCGCGGATCTTGCCGCATCGTTTCAAGCATCGGTGATCGAAATTCTCGTTGGCAAAACAATGCGTGCCGCACGCGAGGCAGGTCGTGACGCGATCGCGTTGTCCGGTGGCGTAAGTCTCAACCGTGCGCTGCGCAAAGCCTTTGAAATCGCCTGCGATAAGCATGGCATCAAGCTCATGACTGCCGCGCCCACGCTTTGTACCGACAACGCGGCGATGATTGCTTTCGCTGCGCTCTTGCGGTACTTTGATGGAGAAACATCAAGCCTTGAGGAAGACATCCACCCCAACCTCCCGCTCGTCTAAGGCTCATGCCAAAGACAAGCCTGCCAGCGTGATGAAGTTCAGGACATTGGTCTTCGATTTCGATGGCACGATTGCCGACACACTGGGTGAGACGCGAAAAATTTTCAACGAGCTTGCGCCTGATTATGGCATTCGTCAGATCGCCGAGCATGAGATAGGAAAACTTCGTCATCTTTCGCTCAAGCAGTTGCTCGATCATCTCGAGATTCCGAAACGCAGGTTGCCATCATTGATTGCACGAGGCACCTCGACTCTTCGCGGCAGCATCACCCGTCTTGAGCTCATCCAAGGCATGTCGGAGGTGCTCACCGAGCTTCGCGTGCATGTGGAATCCTTCGGCATTCTGACATCCAACACGCCTGAAAATGTCGACCTGTTTCTCCGTGCCCACGGTCTGCGCGAAATTTTCGACTTCATTTCCTCGACCTCCAAACTCTCTGGCAAGTCCAAGCATCTCAAAGCGATTCGCAAGACCTTTTCGCTGCGTGCAGAGGAAATGCTTTATGTCGGCGACGAGTTGCGTGATGTGAAGGCCTCGCAAAAGGCGGGCATTCCAATGGCTGCGGTCACTTGGGGATTCAACACGCGCGAGTCATTGGCCGCCGAGAAACCGGACTTCATTCTTGATCAGCCCAAGGACTTCATGCGCCTGCTCAAGCCCCATTGCGCGCGGCCTAGCGTGGCCGAATGAATTGACATCCGGCGGGTCGAGCGATCAGGCTGTTTCCCATGTCCGAAGACCAATCAGCGCCCGAAAAAGCCGAGACCGGCGATGGGTCCAATGATGCCACTGTTCATCAAAAGTCTGCGATGCCGCCGGCGATGGTGCTGGCATTTGTTATCATCGCGTTGCTCGGTGTGTTGATTGTGATGGGACTTCGGGGTGGCTTTGGCCACGGCTCGGCCGACTCGCCCGAGCTCACCCAATTGCAGGCCGAGGCCAATGCGATTCGGGGTCAGCTCAATCGCGAGCGCATGTCGATGGGCCTGCGCCCGCTTGAAAGTGGATCGGAATCTGCCGAGGAAATCGCCACGCGGCTCAAGAAGGATGCCGACACGATGGCGGCGCTCGCGGCGAGTCTTGAATCGATGTTGGGCGAAAAGGAGGCGACCATCACCGCGAAAAATTCCGAGCTGCTTCGCTCCGAGCAGCTGCGCCAAAGTTTGGCAGCAGAAAGCTCGCGGCTTCAGTCCGAGCTCCAGCGATCGCTTGTATCCAGCTCCGATGCCGATCGCTTGCGCCGTGAGTTCGACGCGCTCAAGTCGCAACGCGACGCATTGACCGCCGAGCTCGCTGCCAAGGGCGGGGGTGTGCCAGCTGAAGAATTCAGCGAACTTCAACGCCGCCTTGAGGAAGCTCTTCGCGCGAAAGACTTTTTTGAAAATCGCGCGAAAGAACTCGAAGCCGAGTTGGCCAAGGCGCGGCTCTTCGCGAGTTCGGAAAGCGAGCTCATGCCGGCAGCCATCGAGTTGTTTCGAAGCCTGCGCGAGTTGGAAAATCGTCCGGATTCCGACCTCACCACCGCATACAGCAGCCTCGGCGTAAAGCTTGGCGCCAATGTCCTGCACACGCTCGCATTTCCTACGGGCACCAGTGCCCTCACGCCCGATGATGAGGAAATCATCGCGCGTCTCGGCAGTGAGATCCCTGATGGCGACCTCATGCTGGTGATCGGCTATGCATCGGAAACGGGAAATGTTGATGCCAACCGCACGCTGTCCTCGGATCGCGCGACTGCGGTTGCGCAAAAATTTTCCAGCATCAAGCGCCCCGGCCAATTGGTGCAGGCAGTTTATCTTGGTCAGACTGATCGCTTCAGCAGCCGCATTCCGGAACGCAACCAGCTCTGCGAAATTTGGCATATCCGCAAAAAGTAAGTCGCGGCGTAATTTCACTGATCCGCCATGCCTCGCCCGCCGCGTCAACCATTCCCCCCACGCAAGGGTGGCTCTGCGGCCTCTCGATCGACGCGCAAGAGTGCAGATAAAAGCGTCGGATGGGATCCCGTTGCGGCGTGGTACGACAAGCTCGTTGGCGAGAGCGGATCGGATTATCACCGGCATGTGATTCTCCCCGCGGCTATGAAATGGCTCGCGCCGAAAGCAGGTGAGTCGGTGATCGATGTTTGCTGCGGTCAGGGTGTGCTCGCGGCTCCCATGCTGACCGCTGGGGTTGCTCGATTTGTTGGTGTTGATGCCAGCCCGCGTTTGCTTGAGGCCGCGAAGTCTCGTCATCATGGCGAGTCGCGTGCTTCGTGGATCCAGGCTGATGCCTGCAAGCCTGGGGCGTGGGCTGATGCAACGCACGATGCGGCCGCATGCTTGATGGCGGTGCACGATGTCGAAGACATCGGAGGTCTTTTTTGCAACATTCGCAAGGCACTGAAAGTTGGCGGCCGAGCGGTGATGATTTTGATGCATCCGTGTTTTCGGATTCCGCGCAAAAGCCACTGGGGGTGGGATGCGGATCAGAAAATCCAATTTCGTCGGCTTGATTCATACGGCACGCCGGTGGCGATTCCCATCACCACCCACCCAGGCAAAGGCACGGGCGAGGAAACGATTTTTCATCACCGATCGCTTGCCGATCTGCTCAACGCGCTGGCAGAAAACGGACTCGCACTTGCCGCGTGCGAAGAGCTTTACAGCCACCGCCGCTCACAGGGCAGCGGACCCTACAGCAAGGCCGAGCATCGTGCGGCGGAAGAGTTTCCGCTGTTTCTTGCGATCAAGGCCACGCGTGCAGAATGAGTGATCTACGACGATCATCGTAGATCACTCCAGCATCGCGCGAAAGCGTGGAAGAATTTTGGCAAACAGCGAATTTTTTCCACCTCGTGAGAGCTGCATGGCGACGAGGTCCCCAGCACTGACTGGATCAATCGGCGAAAGTGAGCTAGCCTGATACCCGGGCGCCTCGATGCGACGCTCGACATGGGCCGAGCCTGCAGCTTGTGAAATCACGGCCATAC
>JBMTCI010000182.1:0-3311 GCA_049430745.1 Luteolibacter sp.
GGTGACAAATTTTAGTTTGTCTGCGGATTTGGTTCGGAGGAGCCAGGTTCTAAGCCAAGCGCCCAGCGAATCCCTCCCGTCAGGTGCTTGCGAAATTGCGCGGCAGTTTCAACTGAGTTGATGCGATTGGGCAGCGCCGGATCGGTGCTCCACATGTCCTCGCGATGACCAAGGGAAGTATAGAAAACCCGCCCCTCGCCAAAGGCCCTCACCCATGCCACGGGAAAAAATCCCTTTTGGTTCACATCGTTCGGATGATGGCGCATGAACCAGATCGAGCGAACGAGGTTTCGGTCGTGTTGCTTGAGGAGGTACATTTCTTCCTGTGACAGGGTCCATATCTCGCCGACTCCACCGTTGGCGGGGTGATCCTTGTCACCTGCATGAAGCTTCACGGGGACTTGCTCGCGGTGTCCGTCAAAAACCCCGCAAATCATCTCCGTGTAGGGCAGCGCTTCTTTGAGGGTATCAGTCGCTGCATGCATGCCGATGAAAGCGCCGCCTGCGCGGACCCAGTTGGCAAAACCATCAAGATCAGGAAGCGGCAAGTTGCCGGTGGTGTTGGAAAAAATCACGGCGTCGATGCGGGCGTCGCGCAAAGCCTGTGGCGCGAGTGCCTCCAAGGATTTTTTCATCGCTTCATGCCGGGCATGGGATTTGCGCTCGGCCTCGGGTTTCACATCGCGATTCCATGACTCCATGGCGGCCTGATGAGCGGCGAGTTCTTTGTCGAATTTTTCCAACTTGGCCTTCGGAGCCTTGTCCGCGGGCTTGGCTGGTGGCCGCGGCGGGACAGGCACTTCGATGGCGGGCTGACGAAGCCACTGAACAATTTCGAGATCTGGTGCGGCTGCGTCGATTGCCTGTAAGGCCTCCTCCGAATGAGGAATCGATGTGTGGCGAAAACCCTCGGTGATGGTGCAAACCACGACGCGTTTTGGATCCGCGGCATGAACAAGATGGGTCACGGCAAGGATCGAGAGAATCAGGAGCGATTTGTTTTTCATGTGCGATAGCGGAGCGCAGGTTTTCAGTGGTTATGAAGTGCTGTTTGAACAATGACTATCCCGTGAAATTTGTAAAAGGCCATTTTATCATCGGGCCACTGGAAGTATTGGCATCAGGCAAATTCAAAGTTTCAGCATAAATTCTTGCGCCGAAAAAACTCGGCCGTTGAGGCGCGGCTCGAATTGATGCCTGCCCGCGTGATAGACTCGCGTTGTGACCGGCCTGAATGAATGCGTGCCTTGGATTTCCCAAGACTCTCCCGCCGCGAGTTCCTTCACGCGACCCTTGAAGACCTTGGCGCTGAGCGTGCCCTTGGCTTTGCGGTGGTGAATCGCATAGTCGAACATCACGCGTAGCAGTTGACGCGAGTGATTTCGGATCACGATCTGGTAGCCGATTTTTTCACCGACACGAACGGAAGTTGCGTTGAGTTTTAACGATTCGATCTCGAGCGAATCGGCGGTGCCGTAACCATGAAGCTTGAGCGCGGCGGGGTGGCCTTTTTTAAGCAGCGTGCGGCAGGCGTGACGCGAAAGTTTTTCCAACTGTGGATCATGCGGCGCGGCCTTGCGCCAGCGGGTGAGGGTCTCGATCACCAGCTTGGCATTTCCTTTGCTGAAGTCGTTGAGGTGGTTGGCGACCGAGAGCCGCACATAGTCGCTTGGGTCGCGATGGAGCGTTTCCAAAATTTCCAATGTTTCGTACGGTGAATCTAGTAGTTCAGGGATATTACCACCCCATGGGAGAAAAGGACGACTGCCCTCGGACGCCAGTCGGCGCACATGCTCGTTGGGATGTTTGCACCAACGCTGAAGCTGCCGCAGGGTTTTTTCGCGATGATGTCGGATGAACGGTCTGATCGCAAATTCGGCGGTGAAGCGCATGGTCATTTGCGCCAAGGCGTCCATTGACTCTGCAAAATGATTGAGCCCATGTCGGGCAACGAGCTCGGTGAGCGGCCACACGGCAAAACCACTCAATCCGCGCCCTTTCTCGTCGGCCAGCGCTTTGATTAGCACCACGAATAGCGATGGCGCATCAAGTGGCAATGCCGCTTCAATATGATCCGCCACCGCGTGCATGCGCTGCTTAAGCTCAAGCGGAGCCAGTTTTTTCTCAAGCCCGCGAGTGAAGGCCTTCATGTCGAAGCCTGGATGAACGCGCTGAATTTCCACCGCGATCGCACGGGCTTTGGCGTACGAGAAGTGTTCTTTGAATGGCTCCATCACCACTCGGGATTTTGCTGACGCACGGCTTCGTAGAGAATGATGGCAACGGCGGTTGACAAATTGAGACTTCGTGTTCCGCCGGGTGACATCGGGATGCGCAGGGCTTGGTCGCCCGCTTTGGAAATCCAATCGGCAGGCAACCCGGATGTTTCTTTGCCGAAAACCAAATAGTCACCGGCCTTGAACTTCGCCTGCCATGGGTTCGCGCTGGCCTTGGTGCTCAACAACCAGAATGCGGTATCGACAGCGGCGGATTTTTTCAACTCGTCAAATGACTCCCACACTCGGAGGTCAACCTCACGCCAGTAGTCGAGCCCAGTGCGGCGCACATGCTTGTCTTCGAGCGAAAAGCCCAGCGGCTTGACCAGATGCAGCGTTGATCCCGTCGCCAGTGCGAGCCGGCCTGCGGCACCTGCGTTGTGCGGGATTTCGGGTTCGACCAAGACGATGTGAAACATGGCCTGAGGATCAATCCTGCCGCCGACGGGCAAGGGTGAGCGAAAGTCCAAGCGCGCCGATGAAGATGAGGTAACACGCGAGCAGCTCGAGGTAACCTTTGCAGATGCGCGGGATTTCAGACGAGTATTTGTCTGTAAGCGATGCCTTCCAAAACACGGTGCTGCCAATCACGCGGTTGAAGACATAGATGATGAGCAAAGCAGCGGCAATGAGGCCCGCGCCCGCGTGCTGACCGAGGGTTGCGACGAAGTGAACGGTCACGCGTCGGTGCCTCAACGCCGTGATGATTGCCGCCAGTGCAAATGCGCCTGCAATCCAGGCCTCGGGAAAAGGCAGATGCAACACACCTGAAACAAAGTCCTCGATTTCGCCCGCGAAGGCGGCCATGAAGCCAAGGCCGAGCACGCGACACACTGGACGATAAATGCCAGCGTGCGAAGAAGCTCCAAACATCATGATCGCCGATGCGGCAAGCAGGAAGGCTTGCAGCAACTCGACGGTGCCGCGTTCGAGTGGGGCGGTAGGCTTGTTGGGCAACCATGCGGGCAACAGGATCGCCACCGAGCCGGCACTGATCAGCAACATGCGCAGCAAGGTTCGCGAGAAGGAGGGATT